>JBEQBL010000006.1:0-19567 GCA_041639835.1 Salinarchaeum sp. | reverse complement strand
GATCAATGTACTGCCACCAAGCGTCATCGATCCACCTCGCCGAGCACAAGATCAAGGCTCCCCAGGGCAGCAACCAGATCCGGAATATACTCACCCTCAGCCAGTTCCGGCAGTACCTGGAGGTTTGAGAAGCACGGACTGCGGATTTTAAATCGGGCTGGCGTGTCGGTGCCATCGGTTCGAATGTAGATTCCAAGCTCGCCTTTGGCTCCTTCAACGGCCCGGTAGATCTCCTGACCGCCGTCAGGAGCCACTGTACGAGGAACATTTGACTGGATAACGCGGTCGTCCTCGGGCCAGTCCTCAAGCAGATCAAGACATTGATCGATAATTCGGGCCGATTGCTCAACCTCACGGATGCGAACCAGCACACGAGCGTAGTTATCACCGGCTTCTTCGGTGATAACCTCCCAGTCAAGTTCATCGTAATATCCGTAGGGGTCGTCACGGCGAATATCATAATCAACGCCCGATCCGCGAAGCACAGGACCGGTACAGCCGTAATCTTTGGCGATTTCTGGGTCAAGAACGCCGGTATCAATCGTTCGCAACTGGAAGACCTCGTTGTTACTCATCAGGTCGTGGAATTCCTGTACCGCCGTTGGGAGGTCGTTCAGATACTCGCGAACATTGCTGATGAACTCCTCGCGTGGGTCCGGCAGGTCCCAAGCAACGCCACCAAGCCGGAAGTAATTAAACATGAGCCGCTGTCCGGTTAACTCCTCAAGAAGTTGTTCGACTTTCTCACGCTCACGCATCGCATACATGAACGCGGCGGTAAAGTCGCCGTTAACATCAAGCGCGAAGGTACCAAGCGCAAGCATATGGGCGGCAATGCGAGACAGTTCAGCCCCCATCGTCCGGATGACCTGTGCATATTCCGGAACGTCAATCTCGGCTAAGTCCTCAGCGGTGCGCGCATATGCCCACTCATTAAGTAGGCCGGCGGAGACGTAGTCCCACCGATCGGGGTACGGCATGATCTGATGGCGGTACGTTGAGGCCTGACAGATCTGCTCCTCGCACCGATGGAGATAGCCGATATCCGGATCAACATCGACAACCTGCTCGCCATCAAGCACCGTCTCGATATGTAAGACCCCGTGTGTAGCCGGGTGATGAGGTCCGACGTTCAGGAACATCGTATCCTCGTCGCCGGCGGTATTCTCGGCGATTGGATTACGATGCTCCCGGAGGGGCACAACCTGTGGACGATCCTGGTTGTAGCCCTCTCGAAGTGGATGTCCTTGCCATGTCTCCGGAAGCAGAATGCGTCGAAGGTCGGGGTGGTCAGCATACTCAATGCCGATGAGATCATACGCCTCCCGTTCGTGCCAGTCAGCCGTCCGGAAGACGGGCTCAGCACTTTCGACAGTTGGATCGGTCTTTGTGGTTGGCGCAATCACACTGACCTCATCGGTGGGGTCATCGAACCGCTTGAGATGGTAGATTGACTCGAACCGATCCGGATACTCCTGTGCGGTTACACAGGAAAGGTGATCATACCCAGCCTGCTCACGCAGGCGAGTAAGTGCGTCCTGAACACGGTCCGGTGGGATAATTACACCGGGGGCGTTGTGATGCTCCTCGGTACCAATAAGCAGGTCGTTGAGAATCGCTTCGGGATCGGACTCGTCTATCGATTGCTCTTGTTCTGGCGTCTCAAAGGTACTCATGATTCTACCCAGTCATACCGCATGACGAGATCATCCTCATCAATCTGCTCGGTCAGTTGGTCAATGAGTTCATCACGGTCCAAGTCGGAAAACTCCTCGAGTTCGTAGGGCTTGACAACGACCGGTCCGGACTCACCATTGGCGATTCGTTCCTGTAACTTGGCGACACCGTAAATAAGCGCCTCCGGACGCGGAGGACAGCCGGGCACCTGGATATCCACCGGAATAACCTCCTCAGCCCCTTTGATAACATTGTATCCTTCCTGGAAGGGGCCACCGGAGATTGAACAGGACCCCATGTTCACGACAAACTTTGGCTCCGGCATCTGGTCATACACACGTTTCATCCGGGGGGCAAACTTCGAGACAATCGTCCCGGGGATGATGATAACATCCGCTTGTCGTGGTGACGCCCGGGGAACGCCGGCCCCAAATCGGTCAAGATCGTGTTTGACCGAGTAAGTATGCATCATCTCAATGCTGCAGCAGGCAATACCAAACTGCAGCATAAACATTGAGGACCCCCGGGCCCAGTTCATCAACTGATCAAACTTCGTGAGAATAAATGGGGTTGCTCCCAAGGCTGACCGGAGTTTTGAATTAAACCGATCATCAAGCCCGTCACCGGTTCGCTGCGACCGCGTCTCCGGCGGATCGGCCGGAGGGGTCAGTTCGGACGTGTCAATGCGATCAGGATGTTGTTCGCTCATGTATCAACCACCCGAGATTGTTTATCAGCAACTTGACTCCGTACCCAGCGCAAGGCCCCGGTACGCCAGGCCCAGACTAGCCCAAGCAATAAAATCCCAATGAAAATCAACATTGGGACCAGGGCGTATGTGATCCCAGCCTCACCAACAGCATCGCCGAAAACAACAGCCCAGGGGAAAATGAGCACTGTCTCAACGTCGAAGATTAGAAACAGCAGTGCCACAAGGTAATATTGCACCGTATACTGGCCCCCAGGCGTCCCAGTCGGGATCTCCCCACTCTCGTAGGTCGCCTGTTTGTGTCTCGATGGCGCGCTTGGCCGCAGAACCCATGAGGCAGTCATCATGGACAGCGGGATGGCGACAGCGACAACCGCAAGCGCACCGATAGCGATCCAGCCACTCATTCCTAAAGCGATCGCTCGATACGACTGCTACCTACATAAACGTTCAGAACCCGGCACCAGCAGAATCGGCTCAACCGCCGACGGTGGACAACGGCTTAACTGCCATATCAAAGCACCAGCCCCGGAAGTCGTCTTGACGACGACAAAAGAAACAACATAGATATGAACTTTTGGGCCGGAAATGGCGAATAGATAAAAAGTAAGCTCGCGATAAAAGCAAGTTTTGTTTTATTCAGTCCGGGACAGTATTGACAGTTACGGAAACGTTTACTTGTGTTGGTTGACAACAGGTACCAAGCCGGTCAATCAATAGACCGGGAGGACAATGCGCGTGGGGATTGAAATTGAGTACTGGCTCATTGATGAACGTGGGCAACTTGCATCGGTCGATGAGATTGTCGCGGCATGTGACGGCGTTGAACCCGAGATGACGACAAAGCTTCTTGAGGTCAAAACACCACCATGTGAGTCCGTCGAGGAGCTGATGTCGTCGTTGACTGACCGTCTCACAACCGTTGTTGCGCAAGCGCGCAGCCGTAATCTCCGACTCGTCCCACTTGGAACGCCCCTTGGGTCACCTACGTTACCACACCGAGACGGGACACGAATTGCCGTACAGGAAGCGGTCCTTGGGGATGCATTCAAACACGCTGGATACTGTGCTGGGACACATCTTCATTTTGAACAGGACCGGCCGTTAGATCAGCTACGGGTGTTGACCGCACTTGATCCAGCGTTTACACTAGTCAACACGACACCCTATTATCATGCACAGCGTGTCGCCCGTTGTGCACGCCCGCATGTGTATCGTCGCCGCTGTTATCAGGCCTTACCGGGACATGGCCAGTTATGGCGATACCCTGAATCGTTGATGGAATGGCGAGAACGAATTCACGACCGGTTTGAAACGTTTGTCGATACGGCTGCAGAGCAGGGGATTGATCGAGAACAGGTCTATCGAACCTTTACCCCAGCAGATGCAATCTGGTCACCGGTCTGCTTGCGCGATGATCTTGGCACCGTCGAATGGCGAACGCCGGATGCGGCTCCGCCGCTTGATCTCTACCGACTGGTGACCGATGTCGTCCAAATCCTCACTGACGCCGTTGAGGCCGGGACACAAGTACTGGGCTCAGCAGAAGCGCCACAGAATACCGACCAGATGACACTTCCGGCCTTTGAGACCGTCCAAAGTCACGTTGATCTGGCAATCGAAGAAGGGCGTAACAGTACCGCTGTCTCACGGTATCTTGCCGACCAAGGCTTTGATCTTAACACATACCAGCCGCTGGCGTCAGGAATCGATATTCACCGGCCGCTATCCCCGGAGATGGTGCGCCGACTCCGGTGTCGCGCCGCGGATCGATTTGAACGTGACCTGACCCGATTGCAGGCCGCCACAGAAATACTCTAAAAGACGGCAGATACAGTGAACTGCTCCGGGGTCAAGCCCCGAGGCACTCGGCCTGTCCCGCCTGTAGATAACCTGTTGATCTTCCGCATTGGAGGCGATCAGCTAACTATCATCGCCTATTGGTGGGCTACTGGGATTGTGTGGGTTCCATTTCTGAATCATCCGGAGGCGTATACTCATTGCGAAACTCATCGATGAGCTGACCCATCTTTGCATACCAGTCATTGAGCAGTCGTTGGAGATCGTCAGCGACAGCGTCGGGGTCCGCTGGCATAAAGACATGGTAATACCCGCCATCCTCGTAGTTCACCTGTTCTTTTCGAACGAATCCCGCCTGGACAAGCCGCTGGAGTGACCGATACGCGGTCGACCGCTCCCGGTCGATGCGGTCGGCCACCTCATCGACAGTCAGTGGCTCCTGGCTTTCAACAAGAACATGAAAGCTCCGTCGGTCAAGATCACGGAGTTCATGAAAGCATACAAGAAGCCCTTCGCAGGCCATATCCTGGCGGAGCATCTCACTGATCGACTCCGGCATATATCGGGCTACGAGGCCGATTGGCATAACGTTTGTGTGAAGAACACGAACAGCCACCGTACTAAAAATATATAAAATTACTGGTGAAAAGACGGGAGTGACGGCCAGGAAGCGAGATCGGTTAGACAGCGCGAGATGGCAGGACTCATTTAGACATTGTGCTGATAGGACAGAGACGCGGTATGCGTCTATTCGAATACAATGGAATAAGTGAGCCTATATTGACTGAACGGTCATACTGTATGGACAGAAATATTGTCTGATAGACCAGTTCAAATGTCGAGGACATGCATATTGGAGTATGGCACCAAAACTATAAACGGGTCCAACCATTACACAAAGGCGATGACATCAAGTCAATCCGATGCGACGGGATCCGATGGAACAGTTGCTGTCTCGGGCCCCAGTGATCTACAAGACGTTGTTAATGAGAACGCAATTGTTCTGGTTGACTTCTATGCGGACTGGTGTGGACCATGTAAGATGATGGAGCCCGTACTTGAAGGGCTGGTTGAAGATACACCGTTGACCGTTGCCAAGGTCGACGTCGACAATAATCAGCAGTTGGCAAGTCAACATGGTGTTCGCGGCGTGCCAACAATGGAACTGTACCACAATGGTGAACAGGTCGAGACCTACGTCGGTGTAACTGCCGAGGAGGACCTCCGCGGGCAGATTGAGAGTCTCGCAAATTAACGACGGTTAGCGATTACGATCTTTTTCTCAAGCGTAGGGCGACGACAAGAGGATTAAGCATAGATAGTACAACGACAGCGATTGGCACCTTCTACAAGCCAGTCAGACAAGTTCCGCGGCGGTCTGCTGATCCCACGTCGTCGCGTACTCAAGGAACCGATCAAACACGCTGGTGGCAGTCCTAGCCTCGGCGACGGTATTCTCGGTGATTGTGTCAAGCACCGCGTTGATACGACTCTGGGAAACGGTATCTTTGCTTTGGGTGACCCATTCAGCCGTCTGGCGGTCATACTCAGGATGAAACTGGACGCCAAAGGCGGTCCCCACCTGGAAGGCTTGCAGGCCATTAGCATTGCTTGCTAATGGCACAGCTCCAGGGGGCAGTTCCGATACTCGGTCGGAGTGGGTTTCAAAGGCGATAAACTCATCTGGGAGATCGCGAAACAGCGGGGATGGCCCATGACGGATAATGGTCGCGTAGCCGAGTTCATAATCATCCATCGCAACAACTCGGCCGCCAAGAGCCTGCGCAATGAACTGGTGCCCCCAGCAGACCCCAAGTGTTGGAATCGCAGCTGCTTGCGTGTCACGAAACCAGCGTGTGAGCCGGTGAATCCACGGCCGGTCCTCGTAGACAGAGGTCTGTGACCCACTGATGACGACCCCATCGTAGGACCACTCAGGACTGGTCGCTGATGGCGGGAACTCTCCCTCGCTGACCTTGAAGACGGTGGTCTCAGCAGCCAACTCACGGCGAAAATTACGCTCCGCAGGGGTATCGCCAATCGACGCGTCAATTACTGCAACTGTCGTCGCCATAGATATTCATAATTACTACAAGACTGTAAGCCCCTCGGATTGGCCCACCGCTGGGTCAGACAGCGTGACGATATGCTGAGGGCTGTTTGTACTGGTACCTTACTTGGGGCCCATCACACGTTGTCCAGGCTGTTGGGTCCGCTGTTCAGTGGATCCATCCGGGTAATACCATCCTATCTGGGGGACTCGGTAGATGGAATGACAATCGGGTGGTCAAATGGGGGCTAAATGGTTGGCCACTGTGTAGGCTATGAGCAGCCAGAAACTTTGCAGTCACCAGTCATCACAGCGGGAATATTGGGGCAGATAAACACGATTACCGGCACCTGGCATCAGCAACGGTCTGATGGGCAAAAAGCTGGGAGGGCAGTAGGTTTATAACAGCCGTCGCTGCACAAGATAGCAACACGTCATACGGAGTCAAAGGCAACTATGGAACGACAGACAACAACCAGTCAGCAGTTGCATCAGCGAGCAACGGAGACACTCCCTGGTGGCGTATCACACAACGTTCGGTACGCGGAACCCTACCCAACCTATATCGAGCGGGCCGATGGGCCGTATATTTGGGATGTCGACGGGAACCAGTATGTCGACTTTTGGATGAATCATCTGGCAAGTGTGCTTGGACATGCCCATCCGGATGTTGTCTCGGCGGTCAAAGAACAGGCTGCGCAGGGGCTGCATTATGGGGCACAAAACAGACTAGGACTGCAGTTGGCCGAGCGTGTGTCAGATTTTGTCCCGTCGGCCGAACGGGTACGGTTCTGTGCCTCAGGGACCGAAGCGACAATGTATGCGGTGCGGCTGGCACGGGCTGATACCGGACGAGACGTTGTGCTAAAACCAAATGGTGGATGGCATGGGGGCAATACCGACTTATCGGGATATCTTGAACCCCCGTTTGACCAGCCTGATACCACTGGGCTTCCGCCAGGAGCCTTTGAGCATCTTGAGGGCTTTCCGGTTAATGATCGGGAGGCGGTTGTCGAACGTTTAGACGCTCATGCGGGCAATGTGGCGGCAATTATCACTGAACCAGTCCCTGCTGCCGGGGGATTTGGACCACTTGACTCCTCGTTTCTTCGCTGGCTTCGTGAGGAATGTACGGCGCGTGGCATCCGGCTGATTTTCGATGAAGTCGTAACCGGATTTCGAGTCTCGCCGGGCAGTTACCAGGCGCGAATTGACGTGACACCGGATCTTACGACGCTTGGAAAGGTCCTTGGCGGCGGGTTGCCCATTGGAGCACTGTGTGGACGGGCTGATTTATTTGAAAACGCCCGCCCGGATCGTGACATATCACCGGATGAGCGAGTGCTCGCCGGTGGAGGGACCTTTACCGCCAATCCGATGACAGCAACAGCCGGATTGGAGACACTCAGCATGTTAGAGACAGCGCCGGTATACGAACAGACCGAACAGCTTGGACAGCAAGTCCGCTCCGAACTGGAAGCCATTTACGATAAACACGGGATCAACGCGGTGGTCCGTGGTGTGAGCTCGCTCTTTCGGACGCATTTCAATCCAACAAGGCCACTTGAAAATCTCACTGATATCAAAGAGCACACCGATCGAGAGGCACTACGAGAGTTCCATCGCCGACTCGGCGATCGCGGCTATTATTTCTTGCCCGGCCATGTCGGAAGCATCTCATATCAGACAACCGAGGAACATGTCGAGGGCTTTCTGGCTTCCGCCGATGAGGTCGCGCAGACACTTGTTGATGATGGATTAGCATAATACGGTGACGGCTTATCCCTCAAGAGGTCGGGACAGCCAGATGGTTATTTTTTATCTGTGAAGATAGGGGAGTTGCTGGCCCGTCATCAGTACTCACGTTCGATAAGATACCAGGCGATATCCTCAAGCCGATCACGCGGGGCGCCTTTGGGAAGCACCGAGAGATGGTCCTGTCCGGAGGCGACAAACTCTTCAGCAAGGTTTCGTGCATAGGCAATACTCCCCGCCTCACGAAGCGTGGCAACAGCAGCTTCGACATCAGCCTCGCTAACAGCAGCGGCGTTATCCGCTTCAATGAGACTCTCGATATCGACCCCCTGCTCACGAGCGTGTAAGGTGACAACCGTCTGTTTGTGCTCAATGAGATCCGAACCACGCTGTTTCCCTAACTGCTCGCTTGACATCGTAAGATCAAGAAGATCATCCTGGATTTGGAAGGCTTGCCCAATCTCGATCCCGTACTGGTACAGCGCTTCAATCGTCTGATCTGAGGCACCAAGTAAAATCGCCGGGATGGCAGCTGAGGCCCCATAGAGGACCGCTGTTTTCCGACGAATCATCTGCTGGTACTCATCAAGTGTTACATCAGCCCGGCTCTCAAACTCGACATCAAGTGCCTGTCCTTCACAGATTTCCGTGCATGATCGGGCAAGTACCTCAAGTGATCGAACCGTCCGATCAGGTGAGGCTCCGGTTTCAAGGAGATACTCAAAAGCCTTTGAATAAAGCGTATCACCGGCGAGAATCGCCGTCTCGACATCATACTCACGATGGACGGCCGGAACGCCCCGGCGGAGGTCATCATCGTCCATAATATCGTCATGGATAAGCGTAAAAGACTGGATGACCTCAAGAGACAGCGCAGCCGCCATAATGTCAACAGGGCCCCCTCGGCCGGTAGCTGACCCCGTTGCGGCATCAAGAATCGACTCATTTGCACGTGCCTGTGGGGCCGATGATGACTGACCGATTGGCGATACACGCCGGTAGTCATCAATCTCATCCTCCGTGAGACTTTCAGCAACCAGCAGCAGGATCGTTGCTCGAAGCCGTTTCCCGCCGGCATCCATGATATACCGTGAGGCCTCATAGAGCCGCTCCGGCGGGTCAATCATGAGATACTCCGGTAATGCCTCGTTGACTCGCTCACGGCGCTCCTGAATCGCCTGCCGAACCGTCGCTGCCCGCCGTTCAGGATTCGTCATAGCCGATTAGACAAGTTGAATCGTGTTCCCGTTACGGGAAATATGCAGGTCACGACCGACACGATACCCTTCTGACTCCGCCAGTGATACATATGGCGACATGCCCGTCAGATCCTGATGGGCAGGGATCAAATGCTGGGGCTGTAATGCTTGGAGCATCTGGTAGTGCCCCTCGCGATTAAGATGCCCGGAGACGTGGACATCGTCGTAGACTCGGGCCCCCTGCATGCCGAGCAGTTTTTCAACTTGATACCGCTGGCCTTCATTGGTCGGTTCGGGGATAATCCGGGCGGAGAAAATCACCTTATCCCCATCGGCCAGTTCATACGGCGTTTCACCACGGGCAATCCGAGTAAGCATCGCTCGTGGTTCACCCTGATGGCCGGTCACAACCGGGAGGAAGTTTTCCTTGCCCTCGTTCATTACTCGCTTGAACGTGCGGTCAACGGAGTTCCGATGTCCGAACATCCCGACATCGCCGGGGAAATCGATGAAATCAAGCCGTTCAGCGGTCCCAGAGTATTTTTCCATTGACCGTCCTAACAGCACCGGTTGCCGACCAATGTCACGTGCGAACTCAACGAGACTTTTTACACGGGCGATGTGGCTTGAAAATGTTGTGGCAAGAATCCCGCCGTTGTAGTCCTCAAGACTGTAGATAACATCCTTGAGATGGCGTCGGGCTACTGATTCACTTGGCGTTCGACCTTTCTTCTCGGCGTTGGTACAGTCCTCGATATAACAGAGGACCCCTTCGCGGCCAATCTCACGGAACCGCTTCATATCGATGGGATCACCGATAACCGGTGAGTGATCAAGCCGCTTGTCAAGTCCGTAGACGATGGCGCCTTCAGGGGTATGTAAGACTGGATTGATCGCGTCAATAATTGAGTGGGTGACGTTGACAAACTCAAGTTCAACTCCATGATCGCCGATGATCATTGAATCACCGGCATCCATTTTGATGAGTTCGTTTTCAACGCCAAATTTCTGCTCACTATCGATCTGCTGTTTGACGAGTTCAATCGTAAATGGTGTCGCGACAATCGGGGCGTCATATCGGTGTGCGAGTTTCGCAATGGCACCGATATGATCAAGATGTCCGTGTGTCGGAACGATTGCCTTGACATCGCCCTCGATGTCAGACATGACGCGATCATCAGGGATGGCTCCCATATCGATTAGGTCCAAGCTATGCATCCGCTCGGTTTCGACGTTGTCGTGGATCAGAACCTGTGAAAGGTTCAATCCCATATCGAAAATGACAACGTCATCACCGGCCCGCACGGCCGTCATCTGCCGGCCAACTTCCTCGTAGCCGCCGATCGTAGCGATTTCAATTTCCATGGTTGGAGTCCGAGGCAGTCGCCCGACGCAGGGGCCCCGGCGTGCTCCCGTGGCTGCCGATCAGAGTCGGTCCGTGATCGGTCCGTCGGTCACCGTTAGGAAGAAAGGCTCAAAGCCCTGCTTCCATCACTCAGCGACACGCCGGTCGCCCTGTCATGGGCGACCGCTTGCTCGGTTATGCCTGACTACACACGGCAGAGATAAAAAGCGCGTTGGTAGCAAGCGCACACAGCGCTAAACACGGGGGTCCCGATGGCCGATCCAATAAATAACGACAACGCGTTCGAATGTGCGGGTAGATACAGTCCTCAGGATCAAGAGAGGAAGCGCCTGAGCTGTGGTAACACGCATTCATCTCCAGCAATAAAACATGTTGAGTTGACTCTGTCGTTATCGGCGGATGATCGCCCAGAGCGGACGCTTTCATCTATCCTTTAAATACGGGGGTGGCGCGCTGTGACTGCTGGGATCTAATTTCCGGCAATGGTAGTTCCAGGTGAGTCACCCGAGAGAAACGCTGAGAGCGCTGTCAGCCCAAAGATTGAGGCTGGGGGCTCAGTCGCTAACAACGTCTTCACCTTGCCGGCCATGCCGCCACTTACATCGGTTGTATCGCTTGCCGAGAGAGCCGTCTCAACTGATTCTAGCGACTCAATGCGGTCAATAACGGCCCCGGTCTCATCAAACACGCCAGGGACATTCGAGCAAACACCAATGCGGTCAGCCTGAAGTGTCTCCCCAAGGTGAGCAACGATGGTGTCACCGCTCAGAATCGTAGCGCCGTGGGTCACATCAGCAATTACATCGCCATGGATAACCGGCAAAAACCCTTCCTGCAGGAGACTTACAATAGGCTGTCGAGGGAGTTGAAGCGTGCCATCAGCGTCCCGACTGGCAAGCGATAGTGGACGCACCGGGACGGCTGGAAGCTCATGAGCCTGTAGGCGATCAATAACAGCCCTATTCAATTGTGTCATTGCATTATGAATGGCTGTCACAGCGGTTGCCTCCTGGGTGCCACGCTGGGGAGATACATTATGAGTACTGGCGTGATGATGCCCAAAGCTACCACCACCATGCACAAGTACAAGTGGGCGCTGTCGCGTTTGGGCCGTTGTCGCAATCGCATCAACGGCGGTCTGCAGGGCCGTATCATCAACTGTTTCAGGCGTATCCTTCTCGGTGATAACACTCCCCCCCAATTTAACTAGCACAGGGCGTGGGTGTTCTGACTGAAAGAGGTCGGCCGTCATTGTTACTCTCGGAGGACTCCGGTATCGGCCAAACTGGCACGAAAGGCTTGCTCACATCCAGGAGTATACTCAAGTGCCGTCTGCGTTTCATCGGTTGGATCAAGTGCCACGATACAGCCCCCACCACCAGCACCGGTGAGTTTGGCACCGTAAGCGCCGGCATCACGGGCTGCCCAGACCATTGCCGACAGCGACCGTGCAGACACACCAAGAGCTGATAACAACCCGTGGTTGAAGTTCATCAGCGAACCCAGTGTTTCCAAATCTCCCTCGGCAAGGGCCTGCTCACCCTGTCGGACAAGATCACCGATCGCCGTTACAGTATCAGCCGCAAACTGATGTTGCTCGCGAAGCGTCCGGACTCCGGCCACAAGCGTCCCGGTATCACCGGCTCCACCATCATATCCAATAACAATCGGGAGTTCCGGGGCATCGATACGCTGGCAGTCATCACCCTCAACACGGACGGCCCCACCGACGGCCGAACAAAACGTATCAGCCCGGGATGCTTGGCCATCCTGAACGGTATTTTCAACACGGTACGCTCGTTCGGCAAGTGTTCGGCGATCAAGCGTTGTTCCAAGTGCTCGTGTCGCCGCATCAATGGCGGCGACGACAACAGCCGCCGACGACCCCAGGCCAGCGCCTAAGGGAAGTTCACTCTCAATGTGCACATCAAACCCAGCATCAGGGACAGCAGCGGCATCACGCGCTTGCCGGACAGCCTCATCGACATAGCCCATGGCAGCATCGACGAGCGATTCCGGAGCATCAATGTCCGGGGTGTCATCGGATTCACCGGTATATTCGACGGTAAAACCATCAAGTGTTAGATCATTCGCATGGACACGAAGACCATCATCGGATCGTTGCTCAACACGAACCCGTGCGCGCCGTTCAATGGCACATGGCACGGCTGGCTCGCCGTAGACGACCGCATGCTCCCCGAAGAGATACACTTTACCCGGGGCACTCGATGTCGGCATACATGCAGGTACGCCGACCGCTCGTTAAGCCGTTACGGACCGGTATGGCTGTTGCTGTGCACCTCTCAGACGATGAAAAAGTCAATCGTATAACCTCGAGTTAGATACCGCCCTCGAATTCCTCGAGGGACCGATCGGGGGTGGCACCACGGCGGTCAAGCGTCTCATTGGCAAGGAGCCAGTAGACAACCGCCAGTGCCTTTCGTCCCTTGTTGTTTGTTGGGACAACCAGATCAACGTTGTTGGTGGTATTATTTGAGTCACACATCGCAATAACCGGAATGCCGACAGTGATAGCCTCTTTAACGGCCTGGGCATCACCAATTGGATCCGTCACCACGAGAATATCCGGTTCAATGTAATCCTCATACTGCGGGTTGGTCAGCGTGCCAGGAATGAACCGTCCAGTCCGAGCACGGGCGCCGACAGCGTCAGCAAAAGTCTCTGCTGGATGGCGACCGTACTGGCGAGAGGAGGTGACAAGAATCTGGCTTGGATCATAGCCCGACAGCAGATTTGCTGCGGTGCGAATCCGCTTGTCAGTCATCGAGACATCAAGGACATAGAGCCCATCAGTCCGGACACGGTGAATAAACCGTTCCATGTCCGCAGTTTTCTGCTGGGTTCCGATATGGACCCCTGCGCCAAGGTACTCGTCAACGGGAATCAATAGGTCCGCCTCCTCGTCGCCAAGTACATCGTCGTCAAGTGTTGGTTCCGATCCCGCATCGGACTCTTGATCAGCAGACTGTGCCTCAGCCGTAGGCTCAGCGTCGGCCGCCTCCGCTGCGTCAGCCTCGGCTGCTGCGTCCGGCTCCGCTGTCTCCGGGGCAGCATCAGCGTCAGCCTCGGCGGCCGCGTCTGGCCCTTCGTGTTCGGTGTCGTTTTCTGTCATATTGCGTCGTCTTCGATCCGAATAAGTTCGTTCAGTTTCGCGGTTCGCTCGCCGCCGATAGCCCCCGTCTTGATAAACGCGGCACCGCTTGCGACGGCGAGGTGTGCAATCGTTGTATCTTCGGTTTCTCCGGAACGGTGTGAGACAACAGCCTCGTAGCCGTTGCGGTGAGCGAGGTCAATGGCATCAATGGTGTCGCTGAGCGTGCCGATCTGGTTTGGCTTGATCAACACGCTATTTGCGGCGTCAGCGTCGATGCCACGGGTAATGCGATTGACGTTGGTGACAAACAGATCATCACCGCAGATTAATACGTCATCGCTGACGCGGCTGGTGAGTTCTGCAGTGGCCGTAAAGTCATTCTCCTGGAGTGGATCCTCGACATACACCAGATTATGATCGGCAACGAGATCGGCGATGTAATCGACCTGTTCAGCAGTCGACCGGGCGATTTCGGCCTGGTCGTATTGATAAGTCTCGGTCTCGGGATCGTACAGTTCTGTTGCGGCTATATCAAGTCCAAGACGAATCTCAAAGCCAACGTCATCACTGACATCTGCGGCTGCTGTCTCGACGAGTTCGATCGCCTCATGATCGCCTGTGTCCGGGGCCCACGCGCCTTCATCGCCCTGTCCACAGTCGTAGCCACGCTCAGCAAGCAATGTGTCAACACGCGCATGGACAGCAGCGTTGGCCATCACCGCATCTGCAATGTTTGGGGCCCCAACCGGAGCTACAAGGATCTCCTGAATATCCGGGCCAGCAGCAGCGTGTTCGCCACCACCAAGAACATTCCCAAGCGGCACCGGCATCTCGGTGCCCTGGAAAGTGCCCCCAAGATGCTGGTATAGCGGGATGCCAAGTAGCTCTGCGGCCGCTTTCGCCGTAGCCATCGAAATGGCAACGGCACTGTTGGCACCGATTTCGGCAAAGTTGTCAGTCCCATCAGCAGCATGCAATGCGCGATCAACAGCACGTTGGTCCCCGACGTGGACTTCACCGATAAGCCGAGGGAGGGCATGATTGCGGGCAGCCGCAATCGCCTTCCGTGGCGGTCGCTCGACGGCTTCATGATCGCCGACAGAGGCCCCGGAAGGGGCAGCTGCTCGTCCGAACCCACCACGGTCGGTGAGGACATCCGCTTCAACAGTCGGCTCACCGCGGGAGTCAAGGACTCGGCGGAGCCGGATGTCACTCACCAGCACCATTACTGCTCACCTCGGTCGATTGTAAACGGCAGAATACCGGCATCATACTCTTCGGCAGCGACAAGAATTGGTTCCGTCTGGTCGGTATCAATCAGTACCGGAGCGCCATAGGATACCTGTAGCGCTCGAGCGCCAAGGATTCGTGCCCGCTCATACCGGGTGTGATTTTGGGTTGTCATCGTGTAGTTGCCCAGGACGGATGGAGGATCATTGATATGGCGCGACGATATCGACAAGGTCCTCATGTGAGACAAGCATCCGGCGACAGCAGTGCCGTTCGACGCCAAGGTCATCAAGCACCTCCTCAGGATCCTCGCCGTTCTCACGGACACGCTGCTCGTACTCATCCCAGTATTCGCCGATAACGTTGCCACAGGTGAAACACCGAACAGGGACCATCATACTGTGATCACCGGTAGGATTTCTGGTAGCGAGCCCGGGCTCCCGGGCCGCCCCACTTTTTGGGTTCGGACTGACGGACATCGTTGACCAGCAGTGAACGGTCAAACTCCATGTAGGCATCGCGGAGTTCGACATCACCAGTATGATCAACGATGCCACGGGCAATCGCCGTTCGCGCTGCGTCAGCTTGGCCCATTACACCACCGCCTTCAACGACAACATCAATCGCAAGGTCCTCGCGAACCCCGTCAACGACCCGGAATGGCTCCAAAATTTTGAGCCGTGCTGGCTCAGGGTCGAATAATTCGACCGGCTGGGAGTTGACACGTACCTGCCCGTCGCCGTCACGAACGGTCGCACGAGCAATAGCTGTCTTTTTCTTACCGCTTGTATTCGTTACCATGTCTTGTTAGCACCGAGGTGTTCACTGATTTCGTCCAGTTGGACGAACTTGATATTCGAAAGCCGATCCAGCGACGTCCCGTCAAGCACCGTCGGATCCGCCGATTCCTCAAGCGGGTTGCCGATATACACACGGACTCGCTCGAATGCTTCCTGTCCGCGGGTTGTTTTATACGGCAACATGCCGCGAATCGACCGTTTGACAATCCTGTCGGGACGTTTGGGATAGTACGGTCCCCGATCGGAGCCAAGGTCGCGACGGTCGCTGAAGGTTTCAAGCACGGCTTCCTTGCGACCAGTTACAACGGCGCGTTCGGCGTTAACGATAGCAACACGTTCGCCATTGAGTGCTCGTTCGGCTACCTGACTGGCGACGCGGCCAAGAATACAGTCTCGGGCGTCGACAACAAGGTCGGCATCGAAGGCTGCTGCGTTCATTGAATCACCCGTACGTTTGAGCCATCGGGATTGCGTTCAAGTGCCTGTTCGAGTGGTACCGATTCGCCGACCTGATCGATCTTTGTCTCGGCAGTTGTCGAAAAGTCGACCGCCGCAACAGTTACCGATTTGCGAAGCGTCCCGCTACCAAGTACCTTGCCCGGGACGACAACTAACTCGTCTGGACGGGCATACCGCTCGATCCGACCGAGGTTTACCTCGGCATGGGACCGGCGGGGCTTTGCCAGTCGTGTGGCGATATCCTGCCACACGTCGGCATCGCTCTCGCGGGCCGTCGACTTCAACTCGGCGATGAGATTGGTAAGTCGTGGATTTGTCTTACTCATAGCTATCACTGTAATTGATTCTGCGAGTTCGATTCTAGTATCCGATACACTGCTGGCCAGCTGTAAGGACCGGTCAACGTACTGGGGAAGCGGTAGCCAGCATACCGCGTAAACGCCACAAAAGAGGGATGCAGGGAGCAGGATTTGAACCTGCGGACCCCTATGGGACAGCGCCCTGAACGCTGCGCCGTTGACCTGACTTGGCTATCCCTGCCTGCATCCGTCGATTGTATATGCCCTGTAAAACCCCTTTCGGTAGCGTGGCGATTCCAACATAACGGCCGGAGGTGTTGGGTAGTGGGAGCCAGTCCGGAGAGAACAGACGGCGTCGAAACTGATCGACACGCGATCACCGACTGGGGGGGCACTGAAACCATCTATTATAGCTGTACAGCCTGTTCAAGCTCGTCTGCGCGATCGGCAAGCGATGCAGCGGCTTGATCGACCAACGTCGTCACCGGGAACGAGCCGTCGGTCTCAACATCGAACACAAAGGCATTCTCGATGTCGTGAACCTCGACTTTCTTGCCCGGGTATCGGGTTGTGAGGTCATGCTCGAACTGCTCGGTCGGGACCAGCTCGCCTTCGGCGGCATCGCCGGCAGCATGCTCCGGGGCACGCTCTTCGATAACGCCACGAAGGATCTGGGTCTCGGCTTCCTCAAACTCACCGCGCTCACCAACAATTTCGACATACTGCAAATGCCGATAGCCGACAGACACCCCGCCCTGATGTTTGGCGTGTTCGGTTCCGCTATCAAGCACGGCGTCGGCCTCAAGTTCCAGCCGTTGACCCTCCTTGAGTTCGATAATTGGGATATTCTCATCAGCCGGCTGGACCTGCTCATCACGTGAAATCAGATCTCCGGAGTACGCGGTTCCCGGGCCGGTAACATCAAGGGAGAGAGTCACCGTATCGCCGCGTTCAAACTCACCGACAGGGGTCGTCAGCGGGACCAGCCCTAATCGAAGGGCCAGTTGCTCATCAAACATGACCGAGGAGTTCTCAACCATCCGAACGGTGTCAATCGATAGCGTTGGAACATCGGCAATCATCGCTCGCCGGATCCCATTGGCAAACGCCGGAGTGACACCGCGGACGACAAACTGGGCCGATCGCTCGGACCGATCGATGAACTCAATGTCGTATTCCATTGCAGTCTCGGCCATCAGTATCCGCTTTTCCCTTTTGGAGCACGTGAACCGTCGTGTGGAATCGGGGTAACATCCTCAATCCGACCAATCTCAAGTCCGGCACGAGCAAGCGCCCGGATCGTTGCTTGGGCACCCGGCCCAGGACTTTTCTGCCGGTTGCCACCGGGGCCCCGGACACGGACATGAACGCCATCGATGCCGGCTTCCATTACTTCCTCGGCGACCTCCTCAGCCATCTGCATGGCGGCGTATGGCGATGCCTCATCACGATTCTGCTTGACGACCGAGCCACCGCTTGATTTAGCGATGGTTTCCGCACCGGTGACATCAGTCACCGTCAGGATAGTATTGTTAAACGATGCGTGCACATGGGCAATGCCCCAGCGTTGATCAGCCATGGTTAGTGAGATTCAGCGCGTTCTGGATGTAGGTCATCCGCTAATGGACTGTTCTCATCAAAGCCAATGAGATTCTCCTCGTTGACCGATACCGTATATGACGGCTCTTGGACACAACGACCCTCAACGGTAATATGACCGTGGGTGACAAATTGTCGCGCCTGGGATGGTGTATTGGCCATGCCCTGGCGGTAGACAATCGTCTGCAGTCGTCGTTCAAGAATGTCATTGACCTCAAGGGCCAACACGTCATCGAGGCCATCGTCGGTATTGAGAATACCGTACCGCTGCAATCTGGCTAGAAACTCCTCGCCTTCTTCGATGTCTTCGGTGTCAGCGTCGACACTGCCAAGCAGCTGTCGGGCCTCCCGACGGATACGGCGCAGTTCGGACTGTGCACGCCAGAGTTCCTCCTTGTTGCGGAGTCCATACCGGTTGATGAGATCGTGCTCGCCGGCGATACGTTCACCCTGAAACGGGTGATTCGGTGTTTCGTAACGTTTTGTCGATGATCCAAGCGGCATAGTTATTCAGCCTCAGCTTCCTCTTTGATCTCCTCAATGTTGACACCAACTGTCCCCTCACTACGACCGGTCGACTTGATTCGCTGGCCGCGAACCTTCTGGCCGCGCTTGTGGCGGGCGCCCTTGTAGGAGTCGATCTCTTTCATCCGGTTGATATCCTGCTGCCGGGTCAGTTCTAAATCGTTACCGGTGATATGATCGGCATCACCGGTGTAGAAGTCACTCGGGCGGTTGGTAAGCCAGTCGGGGACAGTGTCGGCATACTCCTCGACGGCAGCGACAATAGTGTCAATCTGGTCATCCTCAAGTGCACCAAGTGTGGACCGGCGGTCGATGTCAACCTCATCAGCAATAATGCGGGCCGTTCGGTGGCCGATACCGTTCATTTCGGTGAGGGCTCGTTCGACGGACTTCGTCCCATCGAGGTCTGTCTGCCCGATGCGGACAAAGTATCGAAGGTCGTCCTCGTCTGATGTCTCGTCCGTACTCATAGTCTTAGGTGTGGTGGATACACGCACGTGTCCCGTCTATAAAAACGGGGCTGTCGTTGACGTCGTGGCGGGGATTTGAACCCCGGAGGCTTGCGCCACAGAGTTAGCAACCCTGCGCCTTGGACCAGGCTTGGCTACCACGACGCGCTGTGACTCATCGCCCTGTCGGACTCGGGGATCACTCCCCTACACGGATCGCGTGATGACCGTTCACTGCAGGAATACTTAAACACACCGAATCGATCTATTCTGCCGATGGCACGTCGAGGTACTGTTCGTTTGGCACCCACTCGCCGTCGCGTTTGATCATATACTCCCCGTAGTAGGGTACCCGGTTTGCAACAGTCTCCTCAAAGGCGGCCCGAATCTCTTCGCGTGTCCGGTCGCCCATTGATCGATGATCATCGTGCCGGTTTAGACAGCCTTTGAATTTTCCATCCGGTGTCACGCGAACACGGTGACAATTGGCACAAAAGTCAGGATTCTCGACGGGGTCGACAACTTCAACCAGGCC
>JBEQBL010000005.1:0-19842 GCA_041639835.1 Salinarchaeum sp. | reverse complement strand
CGCCTTACCGCGTTGCGCCGTGACGGTCATTCGCATACTGACGAGTTCGCTCACATCCACAGTGAGTACGAGCGAGTGAACAGCAAACCCCAGCACAAGCGTGAGCAACTGACACATGACATAGCCAACCAAGTCATAGCACTTGCACTCGCCTACGATGTGGACGCCATTGTCCACGAGGATTTGCGCTCGCTCTCTCCGCCGAGTGACGAAGGTGCGTTGTCGTGGTGAGTCATTATCGTGGGCACGACGGGACATTATTGAGGACATCGAGTATCGAGCAGAGAATGCTAGTCTCGCTGTCGAGCGAGTCTACCCGAAGGGGACGAGTCGGTCGTGCCCGCGTTGTCGTTCGACCGGCCACACCTGCAAGTCACCCGACGATCGCGGGGAACTGTGGTGGGGCAGCCATTTCCGGTGTGACAACGCCCAGTGTGACTTCGAAGGCGACCGCGATTACATCGGGGCACTGAACGTGGCGCGGGTGTTGTTCAGCGACGGCGATACGCTAGACCACGGGTTCACATCCTCCTACACGAGGGATTCAGAAATCGTGCTAGCTGGCTGTTCCGCTGGCACGCGGCTCATGTTCAGGCTTGCCATCGTCGCCTACGAACCTGAACAGGCAACGGCGACCGCTGGTAGTGGATCGGCTGTCATAGCGCCTGCCGTCGCCCTGTCCGAGTCGAACGCAGATGGTCGCGATGGACGTGGCCCAGCCATCCAACAGTGTACCCGCTTCCTACGGTGTACTACTGAAAGCTACTGAAAAGTGGAACGGTAGTTCACCCCAACGGTAAGACCTGGAGGTGTCCCCGCCATGTTTCGTGACGTGGCTTCGGTATGGTTTTGGGTATCCCGCCGCTGTATTTACTCATGACCTCGTATCCGACAATTAGCGAGCAACTCTCGGACCCAGCGACGGCCCGTCAGGATGGCCGTCGAAAAATCGAGTGGGCACGCCAGCATATGCCGATTCTTACCGCCATTAGCGAGGACTTTCAGGAGTCACAACCGCTTGCGGGGCTTCGTGTCGGCATGGCCATGCACGTTGAGGCCAAAACCGCTGCACTTGTTGAAGTTCTTGCGGAAGGCGGGGCCGAGGTTGCCATCACCGGGTGCAACCCCCTTTCAACACACGATGATGTCTCTGCGGCGCTTGATGCTACTGAACGGATTACCAGTTATGCGCGTCGCGGGGTCGACGATGATGCCTATTATCAGGCCATTGAGGCAGTTCTCTCACACGAACCAACGGTTACGGTCGATGATGGCATGGATATGGTTGCCGCCGTCCATGAGGATCATCCCGAATTAATCGATTCGATCATTGGGGGCTGTGAGGAGACGACTACCGGCGTTCATCGACTGCGGGCCATGGACGACGATGACGCGCTTGAGTATCCGGTCTTTGCGGTCAATGATACCCCGATGAAACGTCTGTTCGATAACATCCACGGGACAGGAGAGTCCTCTCTTGCTAACATCGCTATGACTACTAATCTCTCCTTTGCTGGCAAGACCGTCGTTGTTGGCGGCTATGGCTACTGTGGCCGGGGGATTGCAAAGAAAGCCGCTGGGCAAAACGCTAATGTCATCGTCACCGAAGTTGAGCCCCGACGGGCCTTGGAAGCCCATATGGAGGGCTATGAGGTGATGCCAATGCAGGAAGCGGCCGCGACGGGTGACATCTTCGTGACGACAACCGGAAACCGGGATGTGATCACCAAGGCCGACTTCGAAGTCATGCAGGACGGGGCTGTCCTTGCTAATGCCGGACACTTTGACGTCGAGATTGATCTTGACACGCTTGATGACATGGCCGTCGATCGATACGAAGCCCGTGAGGGTGTTGAGGCCTACGAGCTCCCTGATGGGCGCCGAATTAATGTGTTAGCTGAGGGGCGACTGGTCAATCTTGCCAGTCCGATTGCTCTTGGCCACCCTGTTGAGGTTATGGATCAGAGTTTCGGAATTCAGGCCGTGGCCATCCGTGAACTCGCGACAAATGGTGATGCGTATGATGCTGGGGTCCATGATGTCCCCGATGCGCTTGATCAGGAGATTGCTGAGATCAAACTTGCCGCCGAGGGTGTTGAGTATGACACTCTAACCGATGCCCAGCGCGAATACATGGACTCGTGGGCCCACGGCACATAACCGTTGTTAGCAATCTCGGCGATGCTATTCAGCAGCTGAAGTAGAACAGCCAGATGTGAAGACGCTACTCGGAAACGTTGAACCCATACCGTACGTTAGCTATAGTAGATGTCTAACTCCAAGGGCGACCGTCGAGAACGGGAACTGGTGAACACGCTCGATGACTCCGGGTTTGCGGTTATGCGAGCGCCGGCAAGTGGGAGTGCCACCGAACGGGATCTCCCGGATGTCCTCGCGGGAGATGGCGAGCAGTTCTATGCTATTGAGGCAAAATCCAGTGCCGGTGCGCCGATCTATCTCGACGGATCTGAGGTTGAGTCTCTTGTCTATTTTTCGCGAAACTTTGGTGCGAACCCCCGTATTGGCGTCCGGTTTGATCGTGAAGCGTGGTATTTCTTCCATCCCTCGGAACTGTATGTCACCGATGGCGGGAACTATCGAGTCAAAAAGGAGACCGCCCTTGCCGAAGGCGAAGATATTCATGCGCTGACCGGCCATTCCTCACAGGCCCGGTTAGGCGAGACCGATGAGTCTCCGATCCGGGATGTGCTTTTAGCGGTGGCTGATGGCAGTCTCTCTGTCGATGAGGCGGCGACAATACTTGATACGTAACCACTTCATTTTGCAGGCGCTTCGAAGCCCTTATGCGATCCCCCCGACTGCCGCCACGTATGGACGATTTGCCGGACTGGGCTCTTGAGGCTGCTGTTGCGATCGGAGCCGTTGGTCTGATGTTCGGCGTTCTTTACTGGATCGGCACAACCTATTCCACAAACGGCGATATCACCGCACAGGGTGGGGTAATGATCGTTGTCGCGATTGTGTTCTTCATCCTGTTGATGGCCGGCATCGGTGTGTTTCTGGCGTACAAAATTACCGGTGCGGACACGCAGACAGTAAGCTAGTCAGTAGTGGTCGACCCCCTGTCACCATAGACTGCTATCGTGTTCCCTCGGTTCACTCCTGTTTTGCGAGTGCTTGATGATAATATTCTGCAGGATGTGGGATCTGTTCGCACAGCTCATCCCGATTTACACACAACCCATACTCAACCATTACCTGGCAACTCGGCGGTACATACTCAACGCCATCCTGTCCACGGAGATGAGCGAGTTGATACGCAACGGTTTCCCGATCGAGCCCGCCTCCGGCGAGGTCACAGACAGCATCCGCGTCAAGTTCCGTTCCAGCCAGAAAGCCAACCAAAGCGAACTGCCCCGGTGGATCAAGTGTCTCGCCGCGTCGTGCTTGCGCGAGTAATGCGGTCATACACGGCGGAAATGCGTTCGGATCAACCGTCTCGAAGGCCAGGTCAACTTCTGGGGTCTCGACGAGGGACTCAAGTTGTTGACGACGCGTCGCAAGCCGGTCAGCGATTGGCTCTGGTACTGACAAGGGCAGTCCGTCGCTGACCCGGTCGGCGACAGCCTCCTCAAGTAATGCCAGCAGCTCCGGCCGCTCAAGCGGAATTTCTCCAGCAGTCAATGAGCGGTTGACAAGCCGCCATTGCTCACCCTCAAGATTTCGTGAGAGGGTCAGATACTGTGTGACCGCTATTCTTGTTTCCGTCTCGGTCACAGTGACGGCATCTGCCAGTCCGAACTCACGCAGCAGCTGATCAACACTTAGGCGACGACTGGCTGTTGACTGTAACTCAGTCTCGGTGGTCAGATCAGCTTCAAGTCGTGCTTGTGCCGTGGCTGCCTCTGCACGCGCATATGTGTCTGTCACCATCGGGTCATCAAGCAGCGACACTAACACCCGCGCAATCGGGTAGGACAGCAGTTCTGTACGCGTGCTACGACGCGGTTCGCCGATGGTGCCATCGGACAGACCCAGTTTAACACGCTCATAGCCGCGTTCGACAGCCGGGGCATCGGTTTCGATCAGCTCCACGAGATCAACATCGGCGGCCTCAACAGCCTCACGAGCGCTTTGCAGAAACGGATACCGAGCGTGGAGCCGATCCATCAACATATACTTTCGGACACGAGTGAATAAGCTGACCGCTCTTGATCATCTAGCGCTTCGCTATCGTTTTTGTGGAACGACATGCGTATATCGCTGCCAGCCTTGACTTCGATTGTCACTGGAATGGATCAGGACATCACCGAGACACTTGGTTCACCGCTTGTGCGTATCCAGGGCCCGGACGATGCGCCGGTCGCCGGCGAATTAGCCGCCAAATTGGAATCATTTAATCCCGGTGGCTCAGCCAAGGATCGCCCAGCACTGTCGATGGTTGAAGCTGCTGAAGCGGCTGGTGCGCTCTCCCCTGGTGACCGTATTGTTGAGCCAACAAGTGGGAATACCGGCATTGGCTTAGCAATGGTTTGTGCAGCTCGCGGGTATGATCTCACTGTGGTCATGCCATCCGGCAAATCCGTTGAGCGGCGGCAACTCATGGAAGCCTATGGAGCGACTGTCGAACTCGTTGAGGGCACCATCTCGGATGCCCGACAGCGGGCCGATGAAATCGAAGCCGCCGGTGCTGTTCAACTCGGCCAGTTTGAGAACCCGGCCAATCCGGATGCCCATTACCGGACCACAGGCCCCGAAATTCTTGAGCAAATTGGAGATCGATCGATTGACGCCTTTGTTGCCGGTGTGGGAACCGGCGGGACAATCACTGGTGTTGGCCGCCGACTGCGTGAAGCCTTCCCCGATATTGAGATTGTGGCCGTCGAGCCGGAGCGTAATGCTGTCCTCTCAACCGGTGTTGCTGGCGATGATGCCTACCAAGGAATGGGCCCTGGATTTGTCAGTGATAATCTGGATGTTTCGTTACTTGATGATGTTCTTACCGTCGCACTAGCGGATGCTGAAGCTGAGTGTCGACGATTAGCACGTGAGGAGGGCATTTTGGTTGGTCAATCAAGCGGCGCCACCAGTCTTGCTGCCCAGACGGTTGCCAATCGTCGTGATGACAACCCATTCGTGGTGACTGTCTTCTGGGACTCCGGCGAGCGATATCTCTCCGCGGGTGTCTTTGATCGGTAATCACCCAAGCACCCGCCAGGTGATTAGACTCTCTGCAAGATAGTTTACGCCAGCCGCACAGCCAATGGCGATTGGCATCACCATAATCGGCCATACATCGGTCCCGGCAACAAAAATCTGGTAGTCCCACCCGGTGAGAATGCTGACCACAATAACCTGAATGGCCAATCCAACACTTCGAACGATATTTGATTTAATCAACCGGCGGATTCGAGCCCAGTACCGTTCGTGGCCGGCGGTTGCAAAGGTCCAACGGTCATTAATAACAAACATCACAATAATCGCTACTTCGGCGCCAATCAGCTTTGCTACCTCCGGACGCAAGATCTCACTGGCGCTTAGTCCAATACTGATTGTCAGATCAAAAACTGATCCAACAGCCCCGACGGAAATAAACTGCCCAATGCGGCGGGACGATGTCAATGGTTCAAATCTTCCACTCATCGTTACCTTGTCATTCCTACGCTGTGTCTAGTTCTCACTAGCGGGACGTCGGTTTATCAGTGGTGGCTTGGCCGTAATAAGCTGATCCAGTAGCCGATGTGATGTAACCCCTTGGAGATATCGTCCCCGGTGACGGGCCATTATTAGTCCCCGTATGAGCTGTGGGATATCGACAGCCGGCCGGACTGTTGATCCCGGTTGATCCCGCCACGTGATTGGTATCTCCCGGACTGTCACTCCAAGTGCATCAGCAACTGTCAGTAACTCAAGATCCCACGCAAATCCGGACTCATACAGATGCTCACGCATCTGCCGCCATGCCGACACCGGGACCGCTTTGACTCCACACTGATAGTCATACAGCGAGAGCCCAAGGACCTCCCGTGCGACACTCGCAAAGAGATCTCCAAGATGCCGGCGGATGACTGTCTGATGCTGTTCTATGACCGCCTGTGGATGGCGCCGCGATCCGACGGTAAGTGTCGGTGGCGTTTGTCTTACCCCCTGGATAACCCGAGTGAGATCAGCTACTGGCACGCTGCCATCGGCATCAGCGAAAGCTAGGATATCGGCCCGTTCCTGTAATGCCTCAAAACCAGCGGTGATTGCTTGCCCCTTTCCTCGGCGGGTGTGTGCAACTGCAACTGTCACCGCCGGCTGGGTTGCTAATTGAGTAAGTTGCTGTCGGAGCTGCTCCGCTGGTGTGTCAGCTTCGATCCGTATGACCGCGGGCGCGACCTGTGTCCGTATCTGCCTGACATACTCACCAAACGGTTCCGGGGCAACCTTGTAAGCCGGAATGACAATCCCGACATCCTGATCATCCCGGGTCGATCGTCGCGCTTTGCCGACTGTTGCCTGCTTTCGGTTGTTGCTCTGCTTATCTGTATCAGCCTCGGCTGTCGCGTTGCTCATTGGTCACCTCTTGCCCGGCTCTCGATGTAGTCCTGGCCTGTCTTGTAGATGCTCCTGAGCTTTTGTGGGACCGATTTCATCCCCTGCCATACAACGATAGCGCGGACTCCCGTCTGCCATTTATACAATATCCCAGCCCCAAGCATCAACAATAGCCCCAGTAACTGTGGGGTTGCAATGGCAACAACCGAAGTTGTTATTGTCGCCAGTGGGTCCGGCCCTGTATCAACGAGTGCCTGTAGTTCATCCGGCGGTACGGTGATTGCTGCTGTCAGTGCCCCGGTGAAAAACAATGTTCCAACGGCCGTGCCATACCATGTATACGCAAGCCCAATAGCAAGTCCTCCTCCGCCAACAGCAAGACTCCAGTGGCGTGGCATACCAGCGCCGATCCACCCAATCAGACCCACGAGAAATACGCCGACAGCAAGCATAAATCCCTGTCTCTGTGCTGGCCGTCCCGGATCCCAGACATACAACAGAGCGATCCAACTTGGGAAAACAAAGACCAGGTACCATCGTAACGAGGGTACCACCAATACCATTGCCGTCAGTGTCGCCTGTAAGGCAATAAGCTGATCAACACGATCGGTTATGTCAATATAGCAGTATCCAAGTCCGACAGCAAGTACACCTATGGCAGCGAGTATCACTACCCATGATGGAGCCTTGGGAGCCAGTGTGATCGCCGGCAACTCTCCTTCCCAGATAATGTGTGACAGTGGTCGTTGAATCGTCACATAATACGTCTCATCAGGTGGATAGCCACCCACAAAGGCGGCTGTCTCACTGCGTTCACGAAGGACCTCTATGAACCGTTTGAACGTATCAGGCCCAAACAGTACTACCGAGGCAAGTATGCCACCGCCACCAACAAGAATAGCTCCGCCGATTGCACGCCATGCCCGCCGCCAGAGAAGATACACCCCGATGAGTGCTGGCAGGATCTTCAGCAATGCGACAGCACCAAACACTCCGCCGGCAAGCCACTCTCGTGACTGTTCTAACGCTAACAGCCCGCCTATAAGGCCAGTCGCCAGAATGATATTGATATTTCCAAAGTCGACTGTTCCAGTCGAATGAATCCCAATCACGGTAAATCCCGCAATGGCCACGATGTCAATCCATCCTACTGCTATCTCGGCAGACTCAAGATACCGGGCCATGAGCAACCCGAACAGCCCTCCCGCAAGCCCTGTCCCGGCTGTATGTACAAGATACCCGGTCCACGGTTCAAGGATTGTGCCTGGGACCCACAAAAACACAGTAACCGGGGGATACAGAAACGTATAGAACTCACCCCATCCTGGCGGGGAGACAGCATAGATGTCCTCGCCGGTAAGCACTGCCTCCGCGGCGTAGTGATACACATAATAATTCACTCCCAGACGATCATCCGGAGCAACCTGCAGTGCGCCCCCCAACTCATACGAGAGGCCAAGAAACTGCCAGTATGATCCAAGCCCAAGGACCGTTGCGACCGCAAAAATAGTCCAGGTACCAAGAAACGGTCGCTCAATCGGGGGTCTGGTGGGCATAACTCACTTAGAGACAGTCACTATGCCAACTGTGGGTACCGCCGTGTTGCCCATCCTTGCTATTCCCGTTCTGGTTCACCGTCATTCTGTAATCGATCCTGCTCAAGCGCGCGATCAATCGAGTCCTGTTCAAGCCCACCAACTGACTCCACGGTCAGTACATTTCCCCCGCCCGGATCAACGACAATCACCTCTTCCCCTTCGGGAATCTCACCGGCCACACTTCGTGCTTGATAGATCGGATTAAACCCCCCATCTTCCAGTTTGACCTGCCCATCGTTCTCGGTTACACGCTCGGTAACCTGGCCGACTTGTCCACGCAATGTGCTTGAGTCACTTGTTTGTCCGGCGCCGGACCCACCATAGAAATCAAACTCACGGTAAATATAAAGCGCTCCGGCACCGAAGGCAAAGACCAAGCCAGCGAGTGCGGCAATCAATGCCCCACCGCTTAATACTGGACTCAAGACAATACCAGCAGCCCCGGCTCCAAGTAGCGCAACCCCGATAACGATGAAGTTCGCTCCCGGTGCCAGCGCCTCAAGCGTCATCAACACGATGCCTGCAAGAACCAACACCAGCGGGAGGTTATCCAGTCCGAGTACCATCGTCGTGTCTTATTGTTCGCTCCGATTAATTCTTTGGCGGCGATACCTGCTCAGCCACCGAAAATCGCTGCGGCGCGGTAAATTACAAACAGCGTTAACAGTACGCCAACAAGCACGAACACGACATTTTCCGGGTCCGGATGTCCAGGTGCAATTGTCCGGGGTGTCGATGGCGACTCCGTCTCTGTGTCCGTGGTCAATGCTGACTCCGAGGCTCCGGTATCCGATGAGTGTTCAACCGCCTCAATGTCGGACAGTTCCTCGGGGGGATGCTTGGTTTGATCGTCTGCCATTCCTTCGTGGTCTTTTTTCTCCGGCGATAGGGAAAACCTTCGTGGATCACTGAATCCGCGTGCCCGGCTTTGCATCACCGTGAGTTGTCAGGAGGTCAGCCTGATCGCCAGCCGCCAGCAACATTCCGTTTGATTCTACCCCGAAGAGCTCGGCTTTCTCAAGATTCGCTACCATGATGATCTTTGTGCCAGGTAATTCCTCAATATCATGTAACTGTTTAATCCCGGCAACAAGTTGGCGAGTTTCAACGCCGATATCAACTTTCAGTTGCACTAAATCGTCAGCGTCCGCAATCGGTGTTGCCTCTTCAATCCGTCCAACGCGGAGGTCAAGATCTTTGAACGTGTCAATGTCGATCCGCTCTGTGTGCAGCGGTTCGATATCGCGGTCGTCTGTCATCTCAGTCTCCTCTTGCTGTGTGTCCGTTGTTGTTGCTTCGATTCGCTCTTCGAGTGCTGCCTCCAGTTCGTCAACTCGTTCATCCTCCAGTTGATCAAATGGCGTCTCTGGCGCCTCAAATGCTGCTGCGGGTGTTTCAAGTGCTGCGTCGGTGGAGACGGCATGGACTGACCGCTCATCGCCAATATGGGCCCACAGCTCTGCGGCCTTCTGTGGCATGACCGGCTCTGCCAGTACCGCAATTGCCCGCGCCAACTGCACGCAGTCTCTGATGACCGTTGCTGCCTGCTCAGGATCCTCATCAATGAGCTTCCAGGGCTCGTTGCGCTGAATATACTCATTGCCAAAGGCTGCCAACTCAATGGGTATTTCACCGATCCCACGGATTGAGTACTCGTTTACTGCCGTGGTCAGGTCCCTAATTGCCTCCTCAATCCGCTCAATGACAGCATCACTTGGTTTGGTTTCCGGTGTTCCATCATAATGGCGGTCGGCAAATAACAATCCTCGATAGAGGAAGTTGCCAAGTGTATCGACAAGTTCCCCATTAACACGTTGTTGGAACTTTTCCCAGGAGAAATCGACATCCTGCTGTAATCCACCATTGGTGGCTAAATAGTACCGCAGCAGATCAGGATGAAGATCGGCATCAAGATACTCATGCGCCCAGATGGCCCGATTGCGACTTGTTGAGAGCCCTTGGCCGTTGATTGTAATAAAGCCAGTCGCACAGATTGCCCGTGGTTCAGTATAGCCAGCCACCTTGAGCATTGCCGGCCAGAAAATGGTGTGATGTTGGATAATATCCCGGCCAATGATGTGGACAATTTCTCCATCATCCCGCCATGCCTGCTCCCAGTCATATATGTCGGTGCCCACAGCCTCTGAGTACTGCTTTGTGGAGGCAATATACTCAATTGGCGCATCAACCCAGACATACAATACAAGATCCGTCTCCTCACCGGGATACTCAATCCCCCAGTCTAAGTCCCTGGTAATACACCAGTCTTGGAGTCCATCCTCAATCCATTGTCGAGGCTGATTCTGTGCGTTATCAGTCCCTTCGAGTCGATCAAGAAAGCCACTCAGATACTCCGCTAACTCGGAGACAGCAAAGAACTTGTGGGCCCGATCACGGTATTCTGCCGGGTTTCCGGTAATCGTTGAGACTGGATCTTCAATTTCGCCAGGCTCAAGATGGCGCCCACAGCCCTCATCACACTCATCCCCGCGGGCGGTTGCGCCACAGTACGGACAGGTCCCCTCAACAAACCGATCCGGAAGTGGCTGGTCATCGATTGGATCCCAGGCGACTTTGATCTCCTTTTCATAGACATATCCCTCGTCAATCAATGTCTCGACGATTGACTGCGTTAATGCTGTATTCGTCTGATTGTCCGTATGACCGTAATTGTCAAATTCGATGTTAAATTTGGGAAATGTCTCCTTGTACTGACGATGGTACTGCATTGCAAACTCTGCCGGTGTCATCTCCGCCTCTGCTGCGTTGACCGCGATCGGGGTCCCGTGCATATCCGATCCGCAGGCAAAGGCCGTCTGCTGGCCAAGTTTCTCTAACGCACGCGAGTACAGGTCACCAGCAACATACGTCCGGAGATGACCGATGTGTAGGTCCCCGTTTGCATATGGCAATCCACAGGTTACCACCGCCGGTGAATCGGTGGGGAATGCGTCGTGAGACATACCCATGGGTCGGGGACTTACGATGTAAAACCCGCCGGTTTGTTATCGCCGCGGTAGCCGTTGCCCGTCAAGATACGCGATATATTCGAGACTTCGCGTATGATGTTCCATTGTCAGTGGCTCTTGTTCACGAGGCGATTCGAACAATAGTAGATATTCCCGGAGTTGCTCATCCGCGTGTTCGCCAATCCAGCCAAGTGACTCATAAAAGGCAATCGCCTCTCGGGTCTGCTCGCGTCCGACAGTTGAGACAAGGAATCCAATCCATTCAATAACCGCTCGCTCGGCCCAATACCCTGAGGGCAACTGTCCGACATACGGCCGTCGTTGATCACTCCCTGCTGCAGACTGCTGACCTGCTTGGGGCTGGCGTTTGGCTGTCGACTGCCGTGGTGCAACGCGTGCTGTCTGCTCCGCTACTTCCGTTGACCGGCCCTGCTCATGATATGTGTGGGCGACGGTATCCGAGTTGTTGTCGGACCGCTTGGATGCCTTTTGTGCTGTGTTCTGCGACGCTGGTTTTGAGTGATCTTGTGGGGCGGATTCTGTTGTAGAGACTGTTGACTCCTGCTGCTCTGTCTCTGGGGCTGTCTGTGTAGCCTTTTCAGCACTCGACTCTGACGCCGGCATGTTCATGGCGTCTTCCTCGGTTTCGTCATTGGCTCCGAACTCGCCGTGGTCCTCATACTGATTTTTCAACTGCTCAAATTTTGATGTCGCCCCTGTATCGTCGTCCTCCCGGGATGCCTGCTTGTCGGTTGCGGCTGTTGGTGCATCCGCTGGTGTGTTGTCGGTGTCTGTCTCCTCGGTCGTGTCCGACTCCTCAAATCCGCCCTGTTGATCGTACTCCTGTTTGAGTTGTTCGAATTTCGTGGGCGACTCTTCGGCCGGTGTTTCCGTATCAGAGTCGGTCTGGGACCCCGCGTCGGTACTGGCTGTCTCGGTATTTTCCTCCGAAGACTGCTCCTCAAAGCTCCCGGTCTCCTCGTACTGTTGTTTAAGTTCCTCAAACCGGCTTGCCGGGCTCTCCTCGCCGTCAGTTCCCATGGATTTCCCTATGTCTATACCAGGCCCGCCCTCGTTGAAACACCTTGCGGCGTATCGACTGCCATACTGAAAGGAATGAATTACTTATGTCCGGTACATTCGCACAGCCATGGTGGATATTCCAGATTCACTTCGCAGTTTGTTTACTGGGACTATCGAGGAGCATGATGGTCGCTATGTCATTGAAATTCCTCAGAATGAACTTGAGCATGCTACACTTCAGCCCGGTCATACCTATCGTGTCGCCATGCTCGGTCAGCAAGCCGATGACGAGCCGTCACCTCCGTCTCCGGAGCCCCAACAGCCAGCAACCCGTACTCCACCCGTTGAAGAAGGCGAACAGCGGGAAGTGACAATTGAATCACTCGGTGACAAGGGCGATGGCATCGCCAAAGTCGAACGGGGATATGTGCTGATTGTGCCTGGTGCCCGCCCTGGTGATGAGGTAACTGTTGAGATTGAGGAAGTCAAAGAGAACGTTGCTTTTGCCGAACCGGTCCGGAGCGACGAACCGCCGGTATAATCACTACCCGTCTTTTTGAGTGCCAAGTATCGATAACTGACCAGCTACAGCAGTCGCGGACGCTACCCGACAGTCCGATCTATATCAGGTGTTTCCAGGAGCACATACAAACAAAAAGTGCGCGGGCCGGGATTTGAACCCGGGTTGCGACCGTGGCAGGGTCACGTGATACCACTACACTACCCGCGCGCTACATCGAACGGTAGGCGATGATTTCGGTATAAGCGTTGCGAAATATCTGCTATCGATACGCCGTTCGTCCGGTGGTCGAAACCAACAAACGACCGGCCTGCCTACCGGTGGGCAATGGAGCCGCTTGATCGGTATCGCTCAATTATTGATGATTTCGAGGCCTTCCGTGCAGCCTGTCAGCGTCCGCTGCCAAAGGTTGTTCGGGTTAATACGATCAAAACAACTCCGTCGGCCGTTCGTGATCTCTTTGAGGACCGGGGAATTGCCTATGAACCGGTCGACTGGAACGACCAGCTGCTAACACTTGCGACTGACTCGCCTGGACAGACTCTTGCCTGGGTTCTTGGATGGATCCACGGCCAGGAAGAGGTATCGGCCATTCCAGCTCTTGTCCTTGCCCCGGAGCCTGGTGATCGCGTTCTTGATGCCTGCGCGGCCCCCGGAAGTAAGAGCTCCCATCTTGCTGCGCTTATGGACGATCGTGGCCGACTCATTGCCAATGATCGCAACCTTGGCCGCCTTTCGGCCCTTCGATCCAATGCTGAACGCCTTGGTGTTACGAATGTTGCTGTGTTAAATCGTGATGGCCGACAGCTATCGTTCAAGGACTTTGCATTTGATACCGTTGATCACGCGCTTGTTGACGTCCCATGCTCGTGTGAGGGGACTATCCGCAAAAATCCCGATGCACTTGACCAGTGGTCTCGTGATCATGTCAACGGGCTGGCTGGTGTTCAAAAAGGTATTCTCCGGCGAGCCATTCGGGTTACCGCCCCCGGCGGGCGCGTTGTTTATTCGACGTGTACCTTTGCTCCTGAGGAGAATGAGGCCGTCCTTGATCACGTTCTCAAGAAAGAATCCTGTCGTCTGATTGATCAATCGTTGCCGCTTGATCATGCCCCAGGCATCACCGAGTGGAACGGACAGCAGTTTGACCCAGCGGTTCGCAAGGCGGCTCGTATCTACCCACATCATAACGACACAGGAGGCTTTTTCTGTGCCACCATTGAGGTAGGAGCATGAGCGAGGGCCAGCGATTTGACCGGCTTCCGGCCACTCCCGATCAGCGGGAACAACTGGGTGTTACCCGCCCGTCACGTGAGGCCGTCTGTTCATGGTGGCAGCAGCGATATGGTATCCCTCCATCGGTTTTTGATGGGTTTAGCTTCTGGGAGCGTGGTGCAGGCAAGATCTGGGTTGCCCGCGGTGATGCCCCCGATCCAATCGCTATTGAGGGTCTTGGTATGACTGCGCTTCGAACACGAGGAGACCACTGGAAACCAACTACGAATGCCGTCCAGCGGTTTGGAACCGCAGCCACCCGCAATGTTATTTCCTTGCCTGCGCCTGCCGCACAGACCTTTATCGCCGGTGAGGATCAGGACCTTCCCTGGGATGGCGACTGGGGGTATCTCATTGCTGCCTATGATGTTGGTGACCGCTCCGTTCCACTTGGGGTTGGATTGTATGTCTACGGCGAGCTTCGGTCAACGGTCCCGAAAGGCCGTCGTCGCTCACTCCCTGAGCAGTGATCCTCTTTCTGTGCTGGTCAGGGGCTATTACTTTTGTCTGTGACTGCTGGATCCGGTTGTCGGACAATATGGACGTCATAGCCATGATCTTCGGAAAGCGGCGAGCCAACACTGGTAACCGGTGTGGCAACGCGACCGGCATTTTCACTGCCAATAAATAGAATTTCCGGGTCAAGTTCAGTTGCTACCTGTCGAATTGTCCGCACGATATCACTCGTAACTGACGCCCGTTCATCCCCACCAACCGGGGACTCAACACGAACCGTTGCCGCCGGCGCAATCCGATCGACAGCCACCTCAAGCCCTCGTTTAATCCGATCGCGGTCGAATGGTTCGTTGGGATCAATCCAGCCTCGATCACGTACGTAATCGACGTCTTCGGGAAGAACAACCAGTGCGACAACCGGCTCTTCGCGTGTCGATCCAAACTGTCGTGCCCGCAGAAGTGCCGTTCGTGATAACGACGAATCGTCGTATGGCACCAGCAATACCATATCCATAGGTGACCTGACCGCTGGCTTATCGTTTCTGCTTTGCCGGCGTCTGGGCCTACAGGCAGGTCAAGGGTCTTATGCGCTTTCGGTGGTTGCATTCCAATATGGCAGACCAGGACGAGTCGGTTGAGCCCTCACGCGCGGATCTTCTTGACCGTATCGCCGACTGTGAGGAGACGCTCGTCGACGATGTGCAAGCCCGCTTTGAGGATTATGAAGCAGATCTCGCCGAGTATGAGGCCCAGATTGAGGAGTATGAGGACCAACTGGCAACCTATGAGGCTGACATTGAGGATCTCAATGCGGAAGTAGACGAACTTAAAGGCCGACTCAAGCGAAAGCAGGCTGACTTTGAGAATTATAAGAAACGGCAACAGCGCGAACAGGATCGGATTCGCCGTCGTGCTGTGGAGACTCTTCTTGAACGACTGCTTGAAGTCCGAGATAATCTCCAGCGAGCCCTTGATGAGCAACACGAGGACGTCGACAGCCTCCGTGATGGTATTCGTATGACCATGCAGGAATTTGATCGGGTATTAGACGCCGAAGGTGTTTCCAAGATAACCCCGGAGCCAGGTGCTGATGTTGATCCCACCCGTCATGAGGTGATGATGCGTGTTGATGCAGCAACGCCAGAAGGGACCGTTGCAGACGTCTACCGGACCGGATACGAGACCGAAGACTCTGTGCTTCGACCAGCACAAGTGACCGTCAGTACGGGCGCCGAGCATGAACCCACCGAGGCGATGACTGATGACCCCTCCTCTTCGCCTTCTGAACCGGACAACCAGTAACCAGTCTTGGTATGTGGATCGGTTCCAGACCAATTCGCTCGGATAGGTGCGTTTTTACCGGTCAATCACTTACCAAATGTTAAGATGGCTAGTGAGAAGATTCTCGGCATTGATCTTGGAACGACAAACAGCGCCTTTGCAATTATGGAAGGCGGTGACCCAGAAATTATCGTCAACGGCGAGGGTGAGCGCACAACCCCATCGGTTGTTGCCTTTACCGACGATGGAGAACGATTGATCGGCAAGCCAGCCAAAAATCAGGCGGTCCAGAATCCGGATGACACGATCCAGTCGATCAAGCGTCATATGGGCGATCAAGACTATACAGTATCGGTTGACGACGATGACTATACTCCCGAGCAGATTTCCGCGATGATCCTTCAAAAGATCAAACGCGATGCCGAGGACTACCTTGGTGAGGAAATCGCCCGCGCAGTCATCACTGTTCCGGCCTACTTTAATGACCGTCAGCGTCAGGCCACGAAAGACGCCGGTGAAATTGCTGGCTTTGAGGTTGAGCGGATCGTCAACGAGCCAACGGCGGCTGCCATGGCCTACGGGCTTGATGAAGACCAGGATCAGACCGTTTTGGTCTATGATCTTGGCGGTGGGACCTTCGATGTGTCCGTGCTCGAACTTGGCGGTGGTGTCTACGAGGTTGTCGCCACAAATGGTGATAATCACCTTGGTGGTGACGACTGGGATGAAGCGATCATCGACTGGCTTGCTGATAACTTCGCGGACGAACATGGGATCGATCTGCGTGAGGACCGTCAGGCCTTACAGCGGCTCAAGGATGCCGCCGAGGAGGCCAAGGTTGAACTCTCCTCCCGAAAGGAAACCGAGATCAACTTGCCGTTTATTACCGCGACCGACGACGGTCCGGTACACCTAGAAACGTCTCTCACCCGGGCGAAATTTGAATCGCTGACCGCAGACCTGCTTGACCGGACTGTTGAACCTACAAAACAGGCTCTCTCGGATGCGGGATACTCCACGACAGATGTTGATGAGGTCATTCTTGTCGGGGGCTCAACCCGTATGCCACAAGTGCAGGAGAAAGTTGAGGAGTTAACCGGGATTGATCCACAGTCAGGAGTTAACCCCGATGAGGCGGTTGCCCTTGGGGCTGCTATTCAGGGTGGTGTCCTTGCTGGTGATGTTGATGATATTGTTCTCCTCGATGTCACCCCACTATCATTGGGTGTTGAGGTTAAAGGGGGGCTCTTTGAGCGGCTGATCGAGAAAAACACTACCATCCCAACCGAGGAATCAAAGGTGTTCACCACGGCAGCCAGCAACCATACATCGGTCCAGATCCGTGTCTTCCAGGGTGAGCGTGAGATTGCCGAGGAGAATGAACTGCTTGGTGAGTTCCAGCTGACCGGTATTCCACCGGCTCCCGCTGGCACGCCACAGATTGAGGTGACCTTCTCGATCGACGAGAACGGAATTGTCAATGTCTCTGCGGAGGATAAAGGCTCAGGCAATGAGGAGTCAATCACCATCGAGGGCGGTGCTGGACTCTCCGATGACGAAATCGAGCGTATGCAGCAGGAGGCCGAGGAACACGCCGAAGAGGACAAGCGCCGTCGTGAGCGTATTGAGGCACGTAATGATGCTGAGGCTGCCATCCGCCGTGCGGAGACGCTTATCGATGAGAATGAAGACGACGTTGATGATGAGCTGATTGAAGATATTGAAGCCGAAATTGACGCTGTCGAGGAGGTCCTTGAGGATGAGGATGCCTCCACGGATGAGATCACTGCCGCAACCGAGCAGTTGACTGAACAACTTCAAGAGATCGGAAAGCAGGTCTATCAGGAGGCAGCCGCCGGTGCCGCTGGTGCCGGTGCTGGGGCCGCTGGTGCTGGCGCTGCTGGTGCCGGTGCTGGTCCCGGAGCCGGACCTGCCGGCGCTGGTGCTGGCCCAGCGGGGGACGCCGGTGCCGATGAGGAATATGTTGACGCCGACTTTGAGGAAGTGGACGATGAGGATACCGAGTCTAAATAACGTCGTTGTGTAGTCTCCGACCCGGACGTTTCAAGTATATCAACGGCCTATCTAACGGTGTTCTAACGGATGAGTAAGGATTTTTACGAAATTCTCGGTGTGAGCCGGGACGCCTCTGAGGATGAAATTAAGCAGGCCTATCGCGAGAAAGCCACCGAGTACCATCCGGATGTCAGTGATGACCCGGATGCCGAAGAAAAGTTCAAACAAATCCAGAAGGCAAAGGAAGTTCTGACTGACGAGGAAAAGCGTCAGGCATACGACCGCCTTGGCCATGACCGATACGTGCAGGCTGAGAAACGAGGTGGCTTTGATCAAGACGGTCCTGGTGGAGCCGGCGCTCGCGGTGCTGGCGGTGGTCCTCGTGGCGATCCGTTTGGTGGGCAAGGCTTTGGCGGCGTTGAGGATATCTTTGAGGAATTTTTCGGTGGCGGAGCCGGCGGTGGACGTACCAGTTCGGGGCGAGACCTTCGGACCGATATCACAATCGATCTAGCGGATGCTTACCATGGCGGACAGCGTGAACTGACCATTGAACGCCCGGAGACATGCCCCGACTGTGATGGCAGCGGGCATCCCCCAGGTAGCTCTGCACAGACCTGTCCGGAGTGTAATGGCCGTGGACAGGTTCGTAACGTCCAACGAACGCCGTTTGGACAGGTCCAACAGACGCAGACCTGTCCACGCTGCGAGGGCGAAGGCCAGCTTTATGATGAGACCTGCACCACCTGTGGGGGCCAAGGCACGGTTCGTCGTGAAGTCACCCTCACCGTCGATATTCCTGCCGGCATTCAGGACGGACAGACGCTACGCATGGAAAATGAAGGTGCCCCGGCTGAGGGCAGCGCCCGACGAGGGGATTTACTCATTGATGTCTCCATCCGTGATCACGATGAGTTTGAACGCGATGGTGACGATCTGCGATACCGCAAGCCGCTTTCGTTCCCACAGGCGGTCTTTGGTGATACCGTCATGGTGCCAACCTTCGATGGTGATGTCGAACTGGATATTCCTGCCGGGACACAGAGTGGCGAGACGTTTCGACTCCGTGGCAAGGGGATGCCCCGACTCCGCCGACGTGGCTCCGGTGACCTATATGTGACTGTACAGATAGTTACCCCCGAATCACTTAATGATGAACAACGGGAAGCACTTGAACAGTTTGCTGAGGCCGGTGGCGAGGATATCAGCGTCGAACAGGGCTTTTTTGACCGCATCAAAAACTCACTGTAACGTTCGCTGCCCTGTCTGTCGAGTATTAACCCGTTCTTGCCGACCCGGATGACCACAATCGTTTATTATTGCCCGCGCTAAGCATGTGTCGTAATCACACATGTCACGTAGCCGTGTCCTCATGATTGTGGGCGATTTTGTCGAAGACTACGAGGCCATGGTGCCCTTCCAGACGTTACAGGCCGTTGGTCACGAGGTCCATGCAGTCTGTCCCCGACGTGAGGCTGGTGCGGTCTGCAAGACGGCAATTCACGATTTCGAAGGTGACCAGACGTACACTGAAAAACCCGGCCATGGATTCGAACTCACCCATTCCTTTGATGGAGTGTCCCCGGAGTCGTACGATGCGCTTGTGTTACCCGGTGGTCGCGCACCGGAGTACTTACGTACATACGATGATGTCCTTGAGACCGTTTCTCATTTCTTTACCACAGAGAAGCCTGTTGCCGCACTGTGCCATGGGATTCAGATTCTTGTTGCTGCGGATGTTCTTGATGGGTATACCTGCACCGCGTATCCAGCGCTTCAGGCCGATGTTGCGGCTGCTGGTGCAACGTGGTCGGATGCTGTTGTTCAGGATGGACATCTTGTTACCGGGCAGGCGTGGCCGGATCACCCGGAATGGCTCCGTGTATTCCTAGATCTCCTTGGAACGGAGATCGAGCATGGACAGACCGCGGTGGCTGGTGATTGACTGCTGTTTTGATCCTCTCGGAACGTTTTAGCCGCCGGTTTTCATAGTCCTGGACATGGCCCCCGGGACACTTGTTGATCTTCTCTCATCAAATGCTGATACAGACGCTGTCGCGCTGGGGGCACCAGCAGCCGGTGAACAGGTATATACCTACGATCGACTTGCAACGACCAGCCGATCGACGGCGACGGTCCTTGCTGCCGCCAGCCTTGATGCAGATAGTTTTATTGCGATTGCCCCGGCTCCTGCTGCTGAGAC
>JBEQBL010000004.1:21763-22408 GCA_041639835.1 Salinarchaeum sp. | reverse complement strand
TGTCGGTTCGGTGCTTGTCATCGCGATTGTCGCCATGCTGTCACTCGCCCTTGGTGTCGGCACGGCCGTCTTTCTTGAGGAGTACACCGCCGGCCAAGGATTTATTGGAACACTCACCCGTATCCTGCAGATCAATATCGCTAACCTGGCGGCTGTCCCATCAGTTGTCTATGGGTTGCTTGGGCTGGGTGTATTTGTCAACCTCCTTAATTTTGGACTGGGTACAATCATCACCGCTGGTGTTACTCTTGCATTGCTAATTCTTCCAATCACAATTATTTCGGCCCAGGAGGCAATCCGGTCGGTGCCGGATGATCTTCGACAGGCGTCATACGCCATGGGCGCTACGCGGTGGCAAACAACTCGTAATGTGGTTCTTCCGGAGGCGTTCCCTGGTATTCTGACCGGCACGATTCTTGCCCTTGGACGAGCGATCGGTGAAACCGCCCCGCTGATCATGATCGGTGCTCCAACGACCTCCTTTAGTGCTCCCGATAGTCTGCTCAGTTCGGCCAGTGCGATGCCAATGCAGATCTATGCGTGGGCTGACTTCCCACAACCGGAGTTTCGGTACGGCGTTCTCGCTGCCGGAGTGGTCACGTTGCTGATTGTCCTCATTGGAATGAATGGCACGGCTATTCTCCT
>JBEQBL010000004.1:0-21753 GCA_041639835.1 Salinarchaeum sp. | reverse complement strand
CTGCGAAACCGCGCCGAGTAAGCCCCTCTCTCATTTCTCGGTCCCCCATTGACCTCGTATCTGTCACCTGATAGATAGCAGCTACGTGCATATTACAGCCTGTAAGTTGGAAGGTGCATATAGCCGTATTGTCGCCTCTTTATGTCTCAATACACATATTAGAAAAGAGAAAATAGGTGGGGCGAATACCGGCACCCACGCTCATGGTTGACGCCGACAATGCACAGGTCACCACCCTCCTTAACCAGGCGTCGCAGGCGGTTAATGACGAGCAAACGCGGGTTCGAGACGAGCACGATGCGTTCCATGCTTTTATTGAACGCATCCAGTCGCTTGATCCAACCCCTCAGCAACGATCATCGACGGTCCCCTTACAGACTCACGCCCCAACGACAGACTCCAGTCTCAGGGCTGTCCGGGATGCCTATGAGGCGACCATCATGTCAGTCCCCCATTATGAAAGCGAGTATAACGACACATACACGCATAGTCTCACCGAAGAACTTGGTCCGGACATTGCAACAGCCCTGACCCAGCAGACTCACTTCGATCAGACAAGCAAGCAGGCGGTCCTTACCGCCGCTCAAACGGCCAAAACGAAACGTTCCCGTCTGCTTGAGGCGCTTGAAGCGGAAGCGGACTCGATTACCACCGGGATGGAAACCCTGCTACCGGTAGCCAGACAAGTCCATACGTATCGTGAGAAATCATTCGATGCCTGTTCGATGGACGTACTTGATGGCTATCATAACCGACTCAACGTTCTTGAATCGCAATGTCTTGACGTGGTTGAGTCTCGTCAGGGCACACGTCGCATTCAACACAACCGCATGCGACTGCCGTATGACGGCCCGGATCTCACATATGTCTATACTACGTTACCTGTCGATTATCCTCTCATCGCTACTGCCGCGGCCCTTGTTGAAGCGCTTCAGACCCTCAAAAAGCAGGTTCAGCAGGCACAGACGTCAGCATCTTTCGCCTGTGCGTCTCAGGCGTCGGATGCCTGTGACTGAAGTGCCGCTGCCAGATCAAGTAACTGTAGACTTGCCGTATCCCCGATCCGGTAGTATGTCCATTTGCCTTCTTTTCGCGTCTTGACGAGACCAGCCTCACGAAGTCGCGAGAGATGTGATGCAACCGTTGATTGTGGCGCATCAAGAATGGTTTCGAGCTCACAGGCACACAGTTCACCATCACGTAATGCCTCGAGAATGCGAATCCGGTGCTCGTTGGCCAAGGCTTTAAACACGGTCAGCTGCTCGTCAACAATCTCTGTCTCCGTGGTTCGCTCAGCAGTAAATGGACCATTACAGTTTGGCCCAGTCGTCTCATCGGTATCGGTCAGTCGCTGAAGTGTCCCACTCGCGGATTCAACGCGTTTTTTATCGGTCATCGTTGATCAGTAGCCGCTTTTGACTGTTGCATTGGCTATGTGTGTCTGTCGCTGGCCTCAATAGCTTTGCTGTCGCGATCGTGATGAGTATCCTCTCAGAACGGGCCGTTTCCGCCGCCAAGATTGCCCATGCCGCCCATGCCACCTTGTCCGTCCATCTGTTTCATCATCCGTTCCATATCGGCGTTGCCCATGCCTTGGAACTGATTGAGCATGCGGTCCATCATCCGGTACTGTTCAAGCAGTTCCCGAACGCGGTCCTCGGAGGTGCCACTGCCACGAGCGATCCGTTCGATTCGACTTTGACCGATCCGACCTGGGTCACTCAGCTCACCGTTGGTCATCGAATCCATGATAATCTCGAAATCTCGCAGTCGTTCCTCAGTCACCTCCATGGCGTCATCCGGAAGCTCGTCCATCAATCCGCCGCCACCGAACCCGGGGACCATATCCAATACCTGATCGAGTGGCCCCATACTGTTCATCGCCTCCATCTGCTTGCGCATATCGTACAGGGTAAACTCCCCCTCAAGCAGATCCTCTGGGTCCCAGTCGTCTTCGGTCTGCCCGGTTTCTTCCATCGCCCGCTCGACACGCTCGGCTAACTGCTTGAGATCGCCCATCCCAAGCAGGCGAGAGATAAATCCATCCGGTTCGAACCGCTCGATATCCTTTACCCCTTCACCGGTTCCAAGAAAGGCAATCGAGGAGCCGGTCTCCTGAACGGCTGTCAGGGCCCCACCACCTTTTGCGGTCCCGTCAAGCTTGGTGATTACAACCCCATCAATGCCGATTGAGGAATCGAACTGATCTGCCTGTTCGCGGGCACCCTGTCCAATGCCAGCATCAAGTACCAGCAAGGACCGGTCCGGTGCTACCGTTGCCTCGATTTCCTCGATCTCATCGATAAGGTCCTCCTCTAATGCGTGCCGACCGGCCGTATCAACGATCTGTACGTCCGCATCGGCTGTTGCTTCAAGCCCAGCTTCGGCGATTGCCACCGGGTCATCACTATCCGGATTTCCATAAAAGTCTACCTCGGCGCGAGCTGCCATTTCCTCGGCTTGCTCATACGCCCCCGGACGGAAGGTATCTGTCTGGATCACGGCTGCCCGTAGTCCCTTTTTTGAAAACCACCATGCCATCTTTGCCGCCGAGGTTGTCTTCCCGGAGCCTTGCAAGCCAGCTAAGAGGATTGTCTGCTCCTCAAGCGGTAATTCGGTTGAATCCCCGACAAGGTCAACCATCTCCTCATACACAATCCGCAGGACATGCTCACGGACTGTTGTTCCCGCCGGCGGCTCCTCGTCCATGGCCCGTTGTTTGATATCCTCAGACAGTTCCTGTACCATCGACAGTTCAACATCGCCCTGGAGCAACGAGCGCTGGATGTCGCGGACGACATCATCGATATCGGGCTCCTCGATGCGGGTCTTCCCACGGAGGTCATCGAGAGTATCCCGAAGTGAATTCCCCAGATTATCAAGTACCATTTACCACCTAGTAGACGATACTGCCGTTAAAGCCTTTATCAGCCAAACAGCACACGAGTTTTTGACGTGCCGCTGCCCGGTTGCTCGCTGTCGATACAAAAAATACCCCGACTACGCCGTGGTATCCGGGGCTTCCTCAGCTGTTTCTTCGTAGTCCGGCTCGACAAGGAGCTGGTCAACCAACCACTCGGGGTCAAACGGCTCCAAATCCTCATAGCCCTGTCCGGTTCCCATGAATAGAATTGGGTTGCCAGTGGCATGCGCAATTGAGATCGCTGCGCCGCCCTGTGCATCGGCGTCGGCCTTGGTCAAGATTGTGCCGTCAATCGCGGCGGCATCGTTAAATTCACGCGCCCGACGAACCGCATCCTGTCCGGCAACTGCCTCATCCACGAAAATCGTTAGATCGGGGTTTACAACCCGATCGATTTTCGCAAGTTGATCCATTAGGTCATCGCTGGTATGCAATCGCCCGGCGGTATCACCAAGCACTACATCAACGTCATTTGCCTCAGCGTACTCAACGGCATCGTAGATCACGGCTGCTGGATCGCCACCCTGCTCGTGGGCAATAACCTTTTTATCAAGTCGATCGGCATGCTCGCCAATCTGTTCGGCAGCACCGGCTCGGAACGTATCGCCGTTTGCTAAAACCGAGTCATAGCCCTGATGTTCGAGATATCGAGCCACCTTGGCGATTGAGGTTGTCTTTCCAACGCCATTGATACCCGTAAAGACAATCACAACCGGTCGGTCGGCTGTTGCAATATACTCATCAAACTCCATCCCGTCAACAGATGTGACCTCAATAAGCGCGTCCCGAAGAGCCTCCTCGACGACCTCGCTGATTGAGGTCGTGACCCGATGACTATCGCCGACAAGATCACTACGAATGTGCTCAAGCAGTTCCTCGGCCACCTCCATTTCCACATCGGACTCAAGCAATGCTGTCTCAAGTGTCCATAACGAGTCCTCAAGATCCTCTTCACGGATGATGACCCGACCGGTGGCGAGACTTTTTGCTTTCTTTGTGATCCCCACATCCTCCGCGTCTGATGATGTCGTGCCACTGTCAAGTGGGTCCGGTGGGGTTGTTGGGTCTGACTGTGATGGCTCATCGGCCGATTCACCAGCCGGATCAGCCGCCTCCGTTTCGGCTGACTCATCAGCCGGTGCCTCAGTGGCAGCGTCTTCGGCGTCTTCTCGGAAGCTATTGAGCTTTTCCTTGAGTCCGTCAAACATGGCCTATTCGCTTGACTCTCCGCCGCGCCCCTGCATTTGCTGTTGGACAAGCTGTTGCTGGAGCTGCTGGGCCTGCTGTTCGAGTCGATCGGATTCAGCTTCTAGCTCTTCAATATCGTCATTTAGATCCTCAATCTGCTCATCGAGTGCTTCTTGCTTGTTCTGGAGCGTCTCGATAGCTCCTTCCCGATCACGCTCGGCCGCATAGTCGCCGCCGATATCGACGATGATCTCCTCGACAGCCTGGATTTCGGCACGGGCATAGGCGCCGCCACCAAGGGGCACCTGCACGGTCGCATCGGTCTCAAGCTGTTCAAGTGCGTCAATGGCCTCGTCAATCTCGGACTGTTCGGTCCGCAGTGTTTCAACCTCCGCCTCAATCGCTTCAATCTGCTGGGAAACCTGCTCGATCTGTTCGGACAGTTCCTGCAGTTGTTGTTGGTTTGGTGCGGCACTCATTGTTGGTCACCTACTTGGAGAGTAAGATCCAGATCCGCGGTAGTTATCAGTCGCATACAGTCACTTGGGGTCGCACGTCGGAAGAAAGTTCCTATCGCTGTTATCTTTCGTTGTTCAATGTCGGTCAGTATCGTGTGTCACCAGGGCTGCAGGTAACCGCTTAGTTCACTTAGACACTGTCGTGTTCGACTGACGCCACCTCAAGCCGGTCCCGGAGGTTCTCAAGTGTTGTTTGAAGCTCTCGTTTGTTGTACCGACGAACAAACGGTTCCGCAACTCGCGAAAGTACCCGTCCCGGCAGCTCGTACGTTGCTGCATACGAAACCCGTGTTCCGGATCGCTCGGGTGTGATTCGCAGATCAATCTCACCTTCCAGCCCCCCCCGTAACTCAAAGTTAAGTCGCTGCGGTCGCTCATGAAGGACCTCAACAAGTTCGCCATCAAGTGAGACCCCTGCCATCCGATAGGTATGATCAGCCCGCTTTCCACCGTTTTCAAGCGACTCAACATTGCGCACTTCAACAAGGCTTGGGGTTACCTCGACGTGATGATACGGATCGTCAAGATACTCAAACACCGTCTCCGGGGGCGCATGTACATAAATCGACTCACTGACCGTGACCATAGCCAGTCCTACGCTGACGGATGCATTAACGATTGCGTAGTCCACGTGCCGCCATCCGAGGTCGACCACATGCTTCGGCGGATGATCCTAAGACGGGTAACTCATCTGCCATAGGCGTCCAATGCAATGTGTGAGCACGTAGTCAAAACGAGGGCGGTCTTCCTCGTGGAGACCTTTTCTTTTTCGGGCCACGAATACATATTCTGCATCGCTGTGGATCAGCCACACTGTGCGCTGTTGGGTCTATCTCGATTACAATAATGCGGTACAACGGTCACACGACACACGCCGTGAGCGGAGATCAGTCTAAGTATCCGAGCGCATCCTCAATCCGACCCAACTCGGGGCCGGTCGTCTCCTCGCCAGCGACATATCCGGCTGTGTTGGCGATCAATCCGGATCCAACAAGTGGTCCGCCATAGTTGATCGTCCCAATATCCGCGTGGACATCCAAGTGATCAACCAGCGTACCCAGTTCTGCGTCGGTTGTCTTTGGATGACACAACACGCCGTGATTGTTGGCGACAGCTGCTGTCCCGACTGTTCGAACCCCCGCTAATGACCCCTGCTCAACTGGGACATCCAGTGTCTCTGCAACCGTTGTCACTGCCTCCTCGGATAACTCCGGGTGTACATACGCCCCGGTATCATTTGCAAGGATAACGTTTCCAGCGGCATTGATTGGACCGGGTAACTCTGATACGGTTCCGTCGATGACCTCACGGAGTCGCTCAAGCTCGGCTTCGGTCACACGACTGCTAACTACCACTCCATGGGAGTTACCTACAAGCAACGAGCCCACTGTCCATGATCCGCCGATGGTAGTCGTCACCGGCGTCACCGCAAGTTCCTCGGCAATTTGGGTTACCTGTGACTCATCCAAATCCGGACGGAGTACAACGCACTCATCGGTCGCCCGGGCGAACACACCGACGTGGGGAGACCCCGAAAACGACGCCTGTAGCAAAGCTTACTCCGCGTGTTCGGCTTCGACGATGCCACGGCCGTCTTCTTGGAACCGGGCTGCCCGTACTCGTAATGAACTTGGCGGGTCGGACCGACCGTTTGCCCAGACAGCCTCGTTAATCGAGGGGTCCAGACGAACATCATCCTCAGCAACCGAGAAGTGCTTCGCCAAGTGCTCGCGGACGATCGTCATGGCCTTGTCTGCACGTTTGGTTTTCGGGGCGGCACGGACATCACGAAGCGGTACTGTCATGACCCGCTCCTCAAAGTCGTTAGCGCTCATTCGTCAGTATCGTGGCGTCGCCATGTCCGCCGTTTGGGATTGCGCATCGTTCCCCGATCGGTTTTCAGCGTTACCCACGCTGGCACGCGACTGTTCTGCCGATCCAGTTTGGCGAGTCGCTTCTTCTTTGCCCGCGATTTGTTACTCATAGTAGCCGCATGTTTCCGATCCGTTCCTATAGGTTTGTCCATTTGATAGCCGCTCCTGCGGTGGTTCCTTCCCGGGTTTAAGACTGTAACCGGTTGACGAGTGCGGTGAGTGACTCAACCTCAAAAGTCGGTGTATGCGGCAGCTCCGTCTCCGCTCGATGATCCCGGCGAATAAATGCTCCATCGATCCCGGCTCGACGAGCGGCCTGTAGATCTGTTGGGCTATCCCCGACGTATAGGGCATGGTCTGCTCCCAGATCCGACAGTGCCTGTTGCAGATAATATGGCTCCGGTTTCTTTCGCTGTACATCCTCTAATGTTGGCTGGCGCCCATAGACGGTTCGAAACTGATCACGCCATCCATAGTGGTCTAAAATATACTCAACCGTCTCGTGTTGGTTATTACTCACCACGCCAAGAGGCAGATTAAGCCGATATAACGCCTCTATGTCATCGTAGAGGTCTTTCTTTCCAGCCTTGATCAGATCGATCTGTGCCTGTGCAACGTTTCGATCACGGCGTTCCCAGAACGCTGCCGGATCAATATCATGGGCCGAGCACACGGACATAACATCCTCAATGGTTACTCCAAATAGCCGTTCGATATGGGCCGTCGGTGGGTCCTCGACACCAAATTCCGCGAAGGTACGCGCGATAGCTGCACGGACGGCGTCTCCTTCGGTAATCCGAGCAAGCACACCGTCGTTATCGAAGACGATCGCGTCGTAGTCCACACATACAGTATGTGTCCGATTGGCTTGAGTAATGCGTTTTCGGCGACCCGATCCAACCGCTTACATGAAATCGGCAATCCCGCTTTGCCGGCTGGTATCATCCTCGAAGATTCGCTCAATTGACCGTTCAAGCACCTCTAACCGTTGTTTGGTATACTCCCGTGTTCCATACTCCTCAGCAATCCGAAGTGCAGTCTCTAGATATTTTGTGACTGATCCTTCATGCACCGTTAATGTAACATCACCCCCGCAAACCCGACATTCCCCGGTGAGTGGGGCCCGGCGGAACTTTGTGCCACAGTCCAAACACCGTGTTTCTTGCCGGGAAAACGCCCGAAGATTGCCGATTAGGTCCGGGAGGAAATGATATTCAATAATGCGCTCGGCCACGTCGGTTTCGTTAACCGATCGCAACTGCCGAGCAAGTTCAAGTTGCGCATCCATCTTATCAGTCATACTTCCAAGTGTTTTATAGGCTGAAAGATCTGGCCCCGCAGCAATATCACTCGTCTCGTGTGTGTGTACAAACCCGTGATATTCGTCTTCGGTTCCAACACGGTCCTCGGCGATTATCATCTGGTCGTCGATCTCCTCCGGCTTGGCAAGTTCACGGGTTGCCTCGTAGAACTCCCGTGGGTATCGGTTCATAATGTCGATATTATGAGCCTCATCATCGATTTCCGATGGGTCAATCCGCGAGGACATCACAAGCGGTGCGTCCATTGAATTATGCGCGTACAGCCAGTCAGCAGTAAAAATCGGCTCGCCGCCTACCTGTAGATCATAAAGATATCCTTCGTATGCGATGGACTCGATGTCCTCGACTCGTAGATACGACAAGTCACCCTGTACGAGCGCCCGGAGCGTCTCAAGATGGGTTGTTGCCTCCGACGGTAATGATCTCTTCTCTAATTCGGCCAGTACTGTTCGCAGTTGAGCTACTGAGATCTGATCACCAGGCTCCAACGCCTCGGGCACCGGACTTGCCTCGCCAGCAAGCGATCGGAGCGAGCATAATGCTTTGGGCACAGCCACCTGTAAGGATGCTTCCGGCTTTTGTGACGGGTCACACAGCGCAGCGGCTGCTGTCTGCCCGAGTCGAACCGTATATGATGTATCGTCCTGTGTCCGCGTGGTGATCCCAGCAACAATGCCAAGCCGATGACACAGAAAGATGATCCCATCTCGAAGTGTCTCCGTGTCGACGGTCACCGTCTGGTCCGTGGCCGGGCCCTGGTCAGCGGTCAATCCAAATAATCCACGTAACATCGCTCGACAAACCTCCGGTGGAGCTGTAAGCAACTGCTGTGGCAGGTGTGTGCCACGTGGTGCTGCTGTCGGAGCCTCTTCAAGCATATCGAGTGCTGCCCATACTGTTGAGGAGTGGTCTTCCGCCTCAATCGTTATCTCTGTCTGGTGTGCCTCCGATTGGCACAATGTCTGAAGGCCCTTGTGGAGGCGTGTCCGCTGTGTATCCGGACAGTCTGTGATCCTGATTCCGGTGTCAGTGACCGTCCCGTTTGCAAGGATATAGCCAACTGCCCACGCCGCCTCGGTGGTCAGTGATGCTGCCTGCGTTGCCGTGGGGGCCGTAGTTGCCGGGGGTTTTGCTTTGCTCCCTCCATCGGCCGCCGCTGTCGGCGTCTCATCCCCGACTGCTGTCGTCTCTATATCAAGTGTCTGTGGTGCCACAATCAGATCGCCAACTGATAATTCATCACCGGCGACTTCCTCAATTGTCCCGTCATATCGAAAGAGACTGTGTGAAGGGGTAATCTCGATTGTGCGTCCAAACTGCGTAGTAATCCGTAATACCCGGTCATCATCGGCGGCGGGATACCGAATTGCCTTTTCGATTGGCTGAAGCGATGCCTGATGATTCTTATCAAAGGCATATGTTTTCCATCCGGTCTGTCGACAGGCTTTTTTCTTGAATTTGCCTGTCTGGATGATCTCCGCATCGATGGTCTGCCATAACTCCTCAATGGTCAGAAATCGTATCGTGTCATTGGGATCAACGGCCACGATCCGAGCGTCAGCGGTTACACTTCCGCCTCGCTTGTCCGGAAGATAGGCCTTTGAGAAGTTCAACAACCCATCAAGTAACAGCATGACACAGTCTTCATCCCCATCACACTGCTTTTGTGAGAGATTATTCGCAATGACCGAATGTGTCTCCGCGACTGTTGGGGCATAGACATACTCGACATCCGACTGTACATATGTGACCGTTTCAACCGGATCCGGACGATAATCCTGTGTGGCGCTTCCGCCGTCATGAACCGGGACTGGCGGTTTTGTCGTCTTGCCCTTCCGTCGGTGCTGTCCTACCGTCTGGCGGTATCGAGTGTTCTGTGTCTGGGGAATCGTTATGCGGGCCGTTGTCTGTAACGTTCGATTCTCCTCCGCCTGTAGGAACCGGTTCGGACAGTCCACTACTGTTGAGTGGGCTGTCTCGCCGATGATCCCCAGCCGATGGCCAAGAGCAAGCAGATCCTCTCGAAGTGTCGCATCAACAACTGCTGTTCGTGATTCGCCGTCAATTTCCCCCCCGTCAAAATAACCGCCTAGATATGCGGCGACAACCTCGTTTGGGGCATCAAACAACCACTGTGGGACCCGTTTTGTATCCGTGTCGCCACCGGCATCCAGTCCACTTGCAAACAACAGCACAGCCACTTGTCCATCAACACTAATGGTTTCTTTCTCGACGCTGGGATCCGCTCCAATATCGGTGGCCAGCACCTCTCTCAATGTCGCTTGGACATCCGCGTCCGCTGCTGGGAATCTGATCACCGGATCTGTGACAGCCTCACCGGTATTGACCTGTCCAACGGCTGTATAATACCCAAGTAACCAGGCTATCCGGTTGCTGATCTTGAGATTCCGATCCAATGACTGCCTGCCGTCGGTCACTTGGATGGTCTTGGAGAGGTCCTGTCCAATAGCCTCCGGATCTCCAAGCGTGCGTAACCACGACACCGGGATCTGGTGGTGCTGTCGCGCGGTTGTGATCGCTGTCTCATCGGCTCCTGCCTGCGTTCCGAGTGTGCGATATGGATCTTGATTGTCCTGTTGTCTGCCCCCGTATGCCGCTATCAGTGCAGCAAGCTCCTCGGGCTCAACCTCGATAGCAAGATGCGCGTTATCCGTCGTTGACTGTGTCAGTGCTGCTGCCAAGAGATCGCGATCAGGAACTGCTCCGGCATCAACCTCAATACGTGTCGGTACGGCAAGTTGATCCGTGGCCGTAACCTCAGCTGCCCGCTTTGCCTGTAGCTGCTCCCCTGTGACGACGTGGACGTCATGATCCGGGGTGACCGTAATGCGGCGTCCACTGGCTGTTTCAATCCGGACAAGATGCTCTGGTGCTGGATGTTTTGACACGGCCGTTATTGGCTGGAGTGAGCGCTGCCCGGTTGACGTCCGTGATGGCGCGTATATTTCACCCTCAAGTTCCTGAATCTGGGTCCCAAAATCATCCGTTCGCGGGGCCTCAAGCTCTGCTTCAACGAGTTTGTCAATCCGGTCGTGATGCCACCTTCCGGACCGGTCCCGATACCATAGCTTTGTGTCCGGATGAAAACAGTTCCGGCGTTTGGCAGCGTGAAAGTATGGATGGGCATACCCACCGGCGACGTTGGTAAATCCGACTACCCGGCCGACAACCGCGGCTGAAGTATGAGGCGCCATTCCAAAGACCAGTTCCCCAACCAGATCATCCGGCTGCTCCAGTTCATAGTATGGGTCAAGCCCATAGTATGACTCAAGCAGATCATCAACAAAATCGGCCGTCTTAAGCATGTGCTCAGCTGCCCCTTCCGAGAGGATTACATCCTGTACTTTCAGTTCAACCAGTTGATCCTCGTGCCGAAGGGGATCACCGTGTATATCTTCCTGATAGCCAAGCTGTCGGAACCGATCGACAGAGACACCAAGTTCCGCCGGCGTCACAGAGGTTACCGGTAAGTCAGTCATATCATACCGCACTGTCCCATCTTTAAATGCTGAAACGCCATGCTTGGCGCGAAGGATGCCTTTTTCAAGCGGTTCGGGTGTCTTAAGTTCCGAAGACAGTCCCTTGACACCCTTTAGGATTTCAAACGCTGTCTCTCGCTCGCCAACGGCCTCAAGCGCCTCTCGGTACTGTGTTCCGACATCGACAGTGCGGGTTTCAACCGCTGACCCATCGGTATCACACCGATCACAATGGACTCGCCCGGAGTCATCCGGAGTGAGTGTTTGTCCACAGTCCGGACAGGTATACTGTGGTTTAAGATGACTATCACACTCTGGACAACGCGGCCAGTACGTCTCCACGTCACAGTCTACACAGTATCGGAGCCCGACCTCAACCTCAATTTCGCCGGGGGTATCAGACAAGGAGTCTGCATGGCCGGCTGCTGCTGTGACATTCCGCTGGTCCCCCCCAGCATCTCCGATCGGAAAGAGCGTATGTACGGCCGGGGATAGCTCCCGCTGTTGGGATTTTTCTGGCCGTCCCATCCGGCTTCCAATCCGTGTTGGAGCCCGTTCCTGGATTTCAAACGGCGCTACGGCATTGACAACCCGCATGGCGTTTGGCCAGTCTAGTGCCTCCTTCGGCAGTGTCTCGTGGTGCCAAGTCCGTTCGAGTGTGGTCGTCAGCCCCAGCGATCGGACAAGCGGCTGCCATGTCGGAATTCGAACGATCTGCTCCTCTTGGATGTGCTCAATCAGTAATTTCTCCAGCAGTGGTGCGATCCCGGCGGCGACGTGGAGGGTATCTTTCTTTATTTCTCCTTCCGCCACAGTTGTCGCCAGCTGCTCAAACTCCTCGACTGTAAGATCATGCCAGAGATAGGTATACCGCGGATGTAACGGCGCCTCATATTCCCTGGCCCACGTCATGGCAGTCTCCGGATCCGGGTCCGCAAGATCAACGGTCACATCATCCTCAAGTGCCTGCATATCCGCGCCAGCGGCGGTCATGTCGGCACTCCACCACTCCTGGACGTATGATGCCGGCGCGAGTTCGTGGTTGTTCTCGACGAACTCCCCGTAATTAACTAAATATTCTCCAAGATCGATAATGCGGTCGATACCATTGCGTAACTCTGTGGCCGCTGTGGCATCGTTGATCCGCCTTACTTCACCATCCGCAAGTCGCACCATCGGCCCCTCAATCGAATCGACAGGCACAATCCCCGCAGCCTTACCGGGCAATTCGGTTTTGATTTGCGTCCCCGGTGCCAGAAAGTCATCCACAATCCGCATTGTTGCTGGATGCACCCCGGCGGTGGCATCCCCAAGATTTCGGGTGCGTCCATATCGTAGCCGAAATCCACCGGTCTCCCCGGGATGACCAAATACCGGCCGGCCAGCGATCAGATCCCGAAGGTACTTTTCGCTGGTATCAACCCGTGGAGGGCCGGGATCCGCCTGCTCTGATTGGTCATTCTCCTCGGTCTCAGGATCGTCAGCTGCTTTCTCAGAAGCCGTTTTCTCGTCCATATCCGCAGCCCCAATTGTTCCATCAATGAGATCCTGAAGCCATGGCCAAGCGAGTTCATCAAGATCCCGTGTATATCGCTTGATCTTGGGAGCCTTCAGGGCGATTCCTTCGGCGAGCACCAAACACATTCCGCCCCGAGGTGCGTTGGTATCAATCCGCTCAAGATCACGATATCCGGAGACCTCCTCTTCACCAGTTGCCTCCCCATCAAGCATGATTGGGCAGTGCTTGACGATATATTTCGTCTCCTTATTCTTTGGTGAATACTGCAGGCCTGTTTCCGCATCGTATAAATCGACTTCTTCGGCGTATCGCTCAATCTCGTCATCACGGGGCTTGAACCGATCAATCCCAAGAAGTGTCCGCGCATAATCGGCGACAAGCACCGACAGTGCCTGTGCAGTCCCTCCCGCTGACCGGATTGGCCCGGCGTAATATACCGCTACATAGGTTGTATCATCGTCGTTGCGGTTGACCTCAACTCGATCAATTCCCTCAATGGGGGCTGCGACAACGCCCTCAGTTAACAATGCAACAGCAGTCCGAACTGCCCCTTCGATTTTTCCAGCGTCAGTGCTGTAATCGCCAACTTCCCCAGCAACGAAATCTTCAACCAGTGATAAGGCAATTTCCTCGCGACTCAGGTCTGTCTCGGCCTCAAATTCCCGGACCCGAGCTGCAACCCCATCAATCCCCAGAATATTCTCCACCCGGTCGGCCATATCGCGAGCTGTTGGGATCTCAATTTCCGGCCGTGGATCGTCTCCCCGACGTTTTGCCTCTTTGGCGACCATCATCGCCCGATCGAGTTCATCCTCAATTCGTTTAAAGTAACGTTCGTCTCGGTGATGCATACCTATCAAGTACCGCAATGTCGTCTGCGGAGTGACGAGCAATCGGTGCTGCTGTGGTGAAAAAATACGGCTCTTGTAACTGTTATAGCCACAAATCTAATTCGGTTGGTTCATCAAAACTTCGGACGAGTTCGGTATCAAGTACTTGCATATGTACCTCTCCGGCAAAGGTCGTTGCTTCGTTAAGATGCCCAGCAATGACTTGTCCTTCATCATCGGACAACACGGCATGCGTGTGGGCGAACAACTCCCCATCAAGACGGGAGATGTTGCCAACACAGGCCGCTACTTCATGTGGCGTGTGCACCTCAATAGGACGATATTCCTTCTCGGTCTGATCATAATACCATAATTCGGCATCCTGTACGGCTCCCATTGCATTAAACCACGCCGCCTCGGCGCCAACGTCGGCTGCTAACGCCTCAATCTGACTTCGCCACTCCGCTCCGGTCTCAAACCGACCAAGATACTCCTCGGTCGTCTCGACTGCACGATATTCCATATCGGAGCCCTATACGGGCATGGACTAAAATCTGCGCATCGACCCGGCAGTCCTATCGCCAGGAATCTAACTCAAGAGCGTCGCCAACCTCTGTTGCAAGCCAGGCCCCATCCTCTGTGATATCGGCGATTACATACTCACGTCCGACACCTTCGCCATCAACCGAACTGATGATGCTTGGGTCGTCGCGACCATTAGGACCTGGTGCGGCTGCCATGTCAATAGATAACGCACCATCACATATAAGATCATCGAATCGACCCGATATCATGTCGGTTAGCGGACCCGGATATCAACGACAGCATGGAGTACGCCTTCCGAATAGGTTTTGACACGACGCGGTTGCATCGTCATTATTTCTCGGTTCGCTTCTGTGACGGCATCGGTTAGTCGTTGCTGTGGGCGATCGGGAAATCGATGCTCTGGCACTGCCGTATGCATGTGTATAATCCCTTCTGGACGCAGTGCTTCAAGTGCTGTCTCCAAGTATTCTGGCGCCTCATAATGACCCATGATGACCCGATCTACCGGCGGCTCAACGATTACCGACCGGCAATCAGCTCGATATGGCAGGACCCGACTACCGACCTTATTGAGTTTGGCGTTCTCAATCAGATACCGAAACGCCGTGGGGTTGATTTCCGTGGCGATGACCGTGGCTCCCGCCAGCGCCATTGGGAGTGTAAAGTATCCAATACCGGCGAACATATCGAATACGCGCTCATCACTGGCCTGCTCGTTGGTTGTGAGTTGATCCGGGACCGTATCCGGCTGTATCGCCGGCCTATCACCACTGTCCCTGACGACGGCACCCATTCTGGCCCGTTCAGCCTTGTTTCCCGGCGAAAACATCACCTCAGTAAGATCAAGTGCGTATTGAATGCCATGTTCGGTATGCACTGTTTCGGTATCGCCAACGCCAGCAATATGTCGTCGCGCGGGCTCACGACGGGGCCCGGTGATCCCCTCTCGGGCAAGGACTGTATCCGCATCATGATGCAGTTCCAACAACGCTTCCCCGACGTCCGTTTCATCTGGACACCCCTCCGGTATGGTCACAAGAATGACGGTTCCAATAACCGCCCACGATGCTGGTGCCGTCGCCAACTCCGCCTCAGTCCAGCCCCGATTTCGTAGCAGTGTTTCAAGATCGCGCTCCCGATATGCCGGGTCAACCTGTTGCACTACCTCACGCACTTGGACCGTGGGTGTCTCGGTAATCGGAATGGCAAGTGTTCCATCATTATGTTCTCGAATCTGCCGAGTGGGATCGTATACTCCCTCTGCCTGCAACGTCTGTAGTACGATTTCGCCACGTTCCTTGGGCACAATGGCCGCCAGCGGCGTTTTGTCAGACATACTGATCCGGTATGACAAACAGCCCGGCGTGAGTCCGCACAGCCATCACCGTCGATGTCTCTGATGTTACGGCAAGATCCGATGGCCGTGCTACTGTCGTCGGCTCGTACGTTTCCGGATCTAAAATCTGAATCGCATGGTCATCTTCGATCATCACGAGTGTTGTTTCACTCGCCATGTCGATATCACCAAGATGTCGCGCGTCAACATCTATTGTGGCGGTATACTCCGCTCCGGTCGCCAGTCGCCGGCCGGTTATTCGGTCATGGACACCCGTGACAAGTACTGGTCCATCATCATCCTCCGGATCAATAATATCTCCCTCTTGATACTCCGGAAGCCGCACAGCATATGTCACTCGATAGACCTCGTTCCCATCCTCATCCTCGGTCACAAGGGTCTCTGACTCTGCGAGGGTCCCACCAAAGTCAGCTTGTATCCGTGTTGCGATACGACGACCAAGTTTGGGTGTTGAGACCCGCATATTCACCCCCGCATCAACGGGCGTTACCTCGGTTAAAAATGCATCTCGATCGTCCTTGCCCGCTTCCGTCGCGATTTGATGTGCCAGGTGTCGCGCCTGCTTTTGTTCCTGCTCCGTTGGTGTGCGGTTTTTGGCTCGTAACTGGACAATGGCGCCATATGACCCTCCAGCGATGCGGCCACACCGAGTACAGGTTCCCCCTGAGAGTTTCACGGGAATTTCCGTTGACTCCTCAACGGGTGTCTCCCGAACCGTTCCGGACACCCGACAGGTAACTCGCACTGTTGTCTCATCAAGCTGCTCCGGGGTTACACTCCATGTGATTCCCTCGGCATTGACATGCACTCCCAAGGCATTGTATACGGCATCGATAGCCAGATCAACACGGTCATCCGCATCAACGTCAACCCAGCGATTACCGCGCTTGACTGCCCCACATTGCGTACAGTAGGTTATCTCAATCCGCTCCGGGGCATCAATTAACGCAAAGGCATCGAGATAGCAGCGATCGCACAACGCGGGCTCGCCGCGCTGCTGCCGGACCTGCCGGGCAACCGTGACCGGCTCTCCACAGCGAGGACAGATCGCGCGTGCATCAGTCATTAGCGTATGGCAGATGTCCCCGAAATAAAAGCCCGCCGACCCCCGGCCGGCAGACTTACCTATTGATTCATTATAGCTATACATAACGGCGGCCATGACGATTGATCCACGCGAATACGACCTTGGAGAACTCCGATCACCGGGTGGAAGACCTTCTAGAACGAGGGCCCCCGAGGATGACAGGCCAGCAGACCGAGGACCAGACCAAAGCCGTGAGGCGTCGTTTGCTGACCGACGTTTTGCCAAGACAGCTTCAACAGCGCCGGCTGATCGACCCTCCGTTCGTGATGGCGGTTTTGAACCAGCCGTGGTCCGTCACCGTCTTCACAAGCCGAGTACCGCTGGCGGTCCAGACGCCGATCCTGCTCCTGACCGCGAGCTCGCCCGGTTGCAGCGTCTTGTCCCGGCCGCTTCCCGTCCGTATGTCTCCTCGATTCCATCGTCATATGACGCTGAACAGATCATCATCGACTGGCTCGAGCCGTTGGTGGCAGCCACCGGCGTTCGCGGGGCCCTGGCAGCACTCTCATTCTATGAATCAATCGGGTGGATCGATACTGATGCTAAGGAGACACTTACTGAGTATGTCCGTCTTGTGGCCGATCCACAGCACGATGAGCATGAACAGCAGGCGGACATGCGCCATCACCGACGAAGTTTGACCTATATTGCCCGTCTCGCGGCGCTGTGACGTGTTTTATGGATCGTTACCGTCCTGTGGATGGCTGATCTCTATCCGCTTTTCATATTGCCATACCGCCAAGAAGCTATTAATAGCCAACCCAACTGGATAACATATGGCGGATGAGGGCGCCGAATCCGACAGAAGTGATGAGGTATCAACACCAGAACCGGATGCGCCGATGCCGGTAGGGGTCAAACTGGGAAGTACGCGAACGGTTCTTGCCTATCCGGATCGCGATGATGAGCTCCAAATTAAGCGGACGTTGACCTGTCTGGCGACCTACCAGGATCCACTGACCGGCGAAGATAAAGTCCTGTACGGGGAACCCGCCGCCGAGGAGTATCCTGACCGGGTTACCTATATGCTCCGCTCGGGGCTTCCGGAAGATACAGACAGCGCCCGACTGGCCGAGCGATTTTTTGATACGGTCATTCGGGATACCGACCTTCCGGCCAACAGTGCTGTTGTCTACGCTATTCCGACAATTGACAACCCCGATGGGCTTGCAAACTTAGAGACGGTTATTGAGGGCAGTGACATTGGGGATGCACTCGTCCGAAGCTTTCCGGAATCACTCTGTGGCTCCTTGCCAGCGCTTGGTCCCGGGCTTGAGGGACTTGATGATATTTTCCTGGCGGTCAATATGGGCTCAACGAATCTTGAGGCCTGTGCGTACCGCCGTGGCGAGCAGTTGACCCCCTTCTCAACGGGGGCGGTTACAGGGAACGAGGTTGACCGGGCTATCGCCAACCGTGTTGAGGAGGAAACGCAAGGACGGGTCAACATCGATATTGAAACTGCTCGTGAGTACAAAGAACAGCATGCTACCTTTGAGGACTTTGAACCGGTAACTGATGTCATTCAACAACCCGGTGGTGGGGCTCATGAATTTACTATTGAAACCAGTATCATGTCCGCGTGCGATGATTACCTGGATGAAGCCGTTGATGAGGTGGCAAATACCTTCCTCCCACAGTTAGCCAGCGATCATATGCGGGTGTATAAACTAGCCCTTGACGAACCAGTTGTGCTCACCGGTGGGATGGCCTGTATTCCAGGGATTGTCGATGAATTTGCAACGCGACTCAGTGACCAACTCAATCATGATGTGACGGCTGTCGCCCCCGAGACTCCGGATCAATCGGCCGCTATTGGTGCCCAGCGTATTGCATCTCGGTTGGCCGAAACAACCGGGCGCTAACTCCCTCCGAAATCCTCTATCCCCCTTGCTTTTCCGCTGTATCCGACTACTCACGAACCCTGTGATACGTCTTTCGTAGCGTTACCGGAGAGACATCTGCTACCTCTGCAATCTCAGTCTGCGCGATATCAACGCCTTCCTGTCGGGCAGCGGTATATAGACAGCCAGCCGCCACTCCGGTCGGATCCCGCCCAATTGTCATCCCTTCGGATTCCGCTGTGTCGGCTAGTTGCATTGCTGTTGAGGCAACTGCATCCGATAGATCAAGTTCCGATGCGAACCGCGGTACATACTCCGTTGGCGATACCGGGCCCGTTGGCAGCCCCAGTTCCTGATTTAACGCGTCATAGGCTGCTTCTAGTTCACTTCGATCCGCTCGTGCTACGGCGACGATTTCATCAATTGAGCGGGCAATTGACTGGACCCGACAGGTAGTGTACACTGCAGCGGCCGCAAATCCCTCAAGTGAGCGCCCACGGAGAAGGTCAGCTGACTGCGCGGAATCAAACAGTGCACAGGCGGATTCCCGAACCGAGCGTGGTAGTTCCAGTGTACTGACCAGCCGTCGAATCTCAGTAAAGGCATAGACCTGATTGCGCTCTGCCTTGCTTGAGATCTGCGCTCGACTGTGCTCGCGTCGCATTCGCGACAACTGTCGGCGCTTTCGTCCGGTGAGCCGAACATTATGTCCACTTCCGATCTCCGTTGACAGCCCCCGGTCGTGTCGCGATCGTGTTAGTGGTGCGCCGGTTCGTTCACGATTTGTGGTATCATCAAATGACCGCCACTCAGGGCCGTGATCAATCTGATCCTCCGAGACAATCAATCCACATTGAGAACACAGTGTTTCGCCTTCCTCTGCGACGAGGTGACCACCACACTCCGGACAACCGTTCTGTGAACAAGCTTGTGCCATTACAATTGGACCTTGGCTGCGAAGGGGTATTTAAACACGGCCGCAATCCCCCTCTGACCGCCGTTTGTCGCGATTGTAAGCTACCGGTTATCGGTAACTTCCAGCTGGTGCTTTCCCGGCGCCGTCAGGACATTCTCGGTGTCTTTATGGACTGGCAACCGGAAGTCACGGCCATGGGACTCGCTGATATCGCGGCGGGGATTGAAACCACCGCCGAGCAGCGCGACGCCGGTGTCGCGACCGTTGATGATGTCGGCGATGATCTTGCGGATCGACTGACAGATTATGCGGCGACGCTTCCTTGCTCGGCATCGACGGCTGCAGAGGTGGTTGAGGCGTATGCTGCTGGTCGTAGTGTCGGTGATGCCGGTGTCCAAGCTGGACTCCCACCAACAACCGCTGCAAAGGTTCTTCACCGACTGGGACTTGAGGGGTTGTCACCGTTGAGCCCCCAGGGCCGTGAGATTGTCCGCGATTGGCTTGATGCACGTCTCTCCCGCAGTGAGGCCCGGGAGCTGACCGGGGCTGATGAGGTGGCATTTGAACTGGCCGTGTATATTGAAACCCATGACCCGCTCCCGGGTGCCCGGGCTGCCATTGAGCCGGCCCTTGCTCTAGACGGGGACGCAACAACCGCCAAACGCGATTTATTGGCGGATACAATAGACTCCTGCGAGGATCTCCACGGCCTTTGACCTCCTCCCTACTTCGCTCGGTCTTGCGACCTCGCTCGTTGAGGGGGGGTTTTGATGTGGGACTCGCCCTCTGTTGTCGCCGGGGAGGAAGGTCTTTTTTGCCCGTACCGAACGACCTTCGCGGGTTCAACCGGCGTCACTCGTAGCTCTTCGAGGCCGTACTTCGAATTCTCACCAATCATCGAAAAACTCGACGGGGTTTTGACGACCTTCTCGGAGCCAGTTGAAGCAGCTCAGACGTCGACTGATTCTCGGGGCGTTGCTGAACAGAATCGCCGTGTTTTCGACTTCTGTTAAGAGATCTCCTTTTGCTGTTGCCGCGTCACCATATCGGCAAGTTGTCTTGATGTATCGCCCCCAACCATCGGCATTGGGGTCTGCGATCGTAGTCGCTTTGTATTAAACTCCGGGAGCCTGATATCGAAGACCTCCTGCTGGGTCAGAGACTCATCGGTTGTTGGAGTGCCAACAGCAAGATCACAGTGGCTGTTGATATCCTGAATTCGCCCCTCCATTCGATACAGCGCCTCAACGCCGCGGTCACTCGCTGGCGCGACAACACCGACTGTGTCGGCGCTGTTGACGGCTGCTACTGCGAGGTTTGATCCAATCGGTGGCGTATCAACGACCACATGTGCATATGTATCGGCGGCTTGTCCAATCACTGCTTCCAATCGCTGTGCCGTCTCCGGTGCCTTGGCACGCGCAAGACGGCTAAATGGAGCCCGTGTCGGAGCGATTGCAACACGTCCGTGTCCGTCAACTGACCGATTATATATCGCTGTCTCAAGCGATGCCCCTTCGATAAGCGCTGTTGTTAGATCCGGATCGATCCGCTCGGGGACATACGCGGCCAGTCCCTGCGTTTCGACTGCAGTATCAATGATAACTGTTCTAGCGCCGTCGGCAGCGAGTGTTTGAGCAAGCGCAAGCGATGCTACCGTTGTCCCAGCACCGCCGGTGGCACCAACTAATGCCGTCACCGCCGGAGAATGTTGATCGGCCATCTCAAGCTGCCCTACAGTTCTGCCGCGATTGTCTCGGCCATTGTTGACAGCGCATCATCATCAGCCTCGGTTGGCGTCCCAACAACCCCGTGAATCGCATGGCCATCATCCTCCTCAAACCGCGGGATGATGTGTACGTGAACATGGTCAATCTCTTGGCCTGCAGCGGGTCCATTATTAACCCCGATTGTGGTGGCATCAGCATCGAGGGCCGCTTCGACCGCTGGCGTTACCTGTGTCATCGCTCGCCCAAGCCCGGCACCGACGGCTTCGGGCATATCATCCGTTGTTTCATAATGTGTCTTTGGAATAATGAGGGTATGCCCATCAACAAGCGGTCGTGCGTCTAAAAACGCCATCACGGCGTCGTCCTCATAGACGGTATGACTGGGAATGTCACCGGCCACGATCTGACAGAAGATACAGTCAGTCATATGTACATGTGATCGATGGCCGGGCTAAGAAACGTTGTGGTCAGTCGACCGGTGTCCATCGTGACAGCCTGCCGGCCATCGAAGTTGTCTGCTCTCTCGATGTGACCGATTGTCATTTATCCCCCGAGATGGTCATCAATGAGTATGAGCAGGTTCGAGGAGGTGCCAGACC
>JBEQBL010000003.1:0-23454 GCA_041639835.1 Salinarchaeum sp. | reverse complement strand
GGTCAATCTCTCCGAGTTTACGACCGTCTCTACCCTTGAGCGGACGATTGAACCCAGTGAGACAGCCACGCGCTATACTGTTCGTGAGGCAGTTGCTTCCGGCGGCGCCTATGATATTGTGGTTCAAGGCTCGATTGTTGCCGTCCGTGACGGCTCTGGACTCATTGAGCGCTGTCCGGAGTGCAACCGCGTTGTGCAAAACGGCCAATGTCGAACCCATGGTGATGTTGATCCTGTTTCCGACCTGCGGACAAAGGCTATTCTTGACGATGGCACCGGTGCTGTCACGGTTATCCTTGATGATACGCTGACGGCCGACATCTACGGCGGCGATCTTGAGGAGGCCCAGGCGGCCGCCAGAGCCGCCATGGATCAGTCGGTTGTCAGAGAGGATATCGCCGACCAAATTGTCGGGTATGCATACCGCGTTCGTGGGCATCTCTCCGTTGATGACTACGGCGCCAATCTCGATGCGACAACTTTCGAGCGGGTCCGTACTGACCCGGTTGATGAGGCACAGACCCTTCTCGAGGAGGTGGCACAATGAGCGCAGACACAAATACACGTGAGGTTGCCTACCGCGTGTTTGCGACGGAATACGACGATGCAACGCTTGAATATGCGGAAAGTGATGAGGAGCGAGCCCCAAAATATGTTGTTACGCCAACAGGAGCTCGAATCAACCGGGTATTTATTGTTGGCGTATTGACCAGCGTTGAACAGGTTAACGACGGCATGGTGCGTGCTCGTGTCGTCGACCCAACGGGGGCGTTTGTTGTTTATGCTGGACAGTATCAGCCCGATGCATTAACCTTCCTTGAGCGGACATCCCCCCCAACGTTTCTGGCGGTCACCGGGAAGGCCAATACCTTCCAGCCGGAGGATAGTGATCGCATATTAACCTCGATCCGCCCGGAATCGGTCAACGAGGTCACTGCGGACACTCGTGATCGGTGGGTTGTCACAACAGCCAAGCAGACGCTTGCTCGGATTCAGGCCGTCACACAGGGCCTGACACATACTGACGATGGAGCCGACGTGACAACAGCTCTTCGTGATGCCGGCATTGAAGCCGCCCTTGCGGAGGGGGTATCCCTTGCCCTTGATCATTATAACACAACGCCGGCGTATCTCTCTGCACTCCAGAAGACCGTTACTGAGGCACTTGAGGTCATTACAGGAGATCGTGATGAAGCCTCAGCGCTATCAGTCGCCCCCGATGAAGATGACGGGACCCCAGTCACCGCGCTTGAATCACTTTCTGCCCCCGCAAGCTCGGCACAACCGGTTGGGACCTCGGCGGTAGCCCCCTCGGACTCCGAGCCAGTTGAGACAGCAGCTGCTACTTCGGCGTCTGACGGACCAATGGAGACTGATTCTATTGAGTCAGGTTCCGATGACGATGCAACCGGTGAGGTTCCAGCCCTTGATGAGATGGCGCCGGAGACTGCACCCGATGAGGATAGTGATGGGACTGCTGCCGTTGATCTTGAGACCGACACCGATCTTGAGACCGACTTTGAGACGGACGTCGAGGCACTGAGTGGTGATTCTGATGCCGATCTTGACGCTGTCAGCGGGGATGAGTTATACGAGTTTGATGATAACGAACGCGAGCAGATAAAGGACGAGCACGGACTGGAGTTTTCAACGGGGACAGATGTTGAGTCTCCTGACGACGCATCACATTCGGAGCCACCGTCGACCTCTACAGACGAAACAGCCGATGAGTCGGCTACCGCTAACACAGACTCATCATCGTCATCCCCTGGCCCCGATGACGCCCCTGCCGTTGATTCGACAGCATCGTCTGAGACCGAAGCGGCCTCTGAGACAGTGACGACAGATGAGCCCGAAGCTGTCGATCTTGATACGGTATTACTTGACCAAATGTCGGCCCTTGATAATGGGAACGGAGCTGACCGAGCCCGTCTTATCGAAGCTATTCGTGATCAGACAGGTGCCGACCGTGACGCGATTGAATCGGCCATTGATGATGCGCTGATGGGAGGCCAGTGTTACGAACCGTCTGAAGGCCGCCTCAAACCGATTTAATCGGCATGGAAACTGTTCAGCCTCTCCCGGACCGCCCGATGGCCATTGCGACACTTGGGTCTGAGCGTGCCCTGCTCGTCGCCGATTATCATGCTGGATTAGAGGCTGCCCTGCGGCAAGAAGAAGGTCTTGAGGCTGACAGCCAGGCCGCAGCGCGTCGTGAGCTTATCCAGACGGTGGTTCGGGATACTGCTCCTGACCGCCTGATCATCCTTGGAGATTTTATGCACTCAATTGGTGGTCCCGGCGGGGCCGAGCGGGGCGAACTTGAAGTTCTTCTCGAACAGCTCCCCTCCTCGCTGTCGATTAGTCTTGTCAAGGGCAACCATGATGGTGACATTGAACAGTGGTTGCCGGAAATTGAGATTATTGGTCCGGAGGGCCGACGCTTTGGCTCCCTTGGCGTTGTGCATGGTCACACTTGGCCGGCCCCGGACGTCTTGGAGGCTTCTGTTGTCTGTATTGGACATGAGCATCCACAGGTCCGACTTACGGATGCTGTTGGTGGCACACGTGTCGAACGGGTATGGCTTCGAGGCTCAATCAATCCCACCCCATTTGTCGATCGGGAATATCCCGCTATGACGGATCCGTATCCGGAATTGATCGTCTTTCCGGCATTTAATGATCTTGCCGGGGGCACGTGGGTGAATGTGCCGGATCAAGAGTTTCTCGCTCCGTTTCTTCCCCAGGCACTCTCGGATGGTGAGGCCTTCTTGCTTGATGGTACTCGACTTGGTCCTTATCGTCGAATTTAACTCTTACAGGCTAAGTCCCCGTCCGCAAGGAGCGACCATCGGGAGTGAGTAGGGCGGGGGAGTTCACTTTGTATCGGCAACGTTCTATCCTGAGCGATGTACCTGAGACAGCAACTGTTAACGCCCTTGCTTCCCTATCAAAGGTGATGACTGGTGACGCCGCTGGAGCGACTGCCTTCTCGGTACTTGGAGATCCAGTTCAGGAGGCGCTAACCGAACGTGGATTTACAACGCCAACAGAGCCCCAGCGGCTCGCAATTCCGTCAATCGCACGTGGTGAGGATACTCTGGTTGTGGCGCCAACCGGAACCGGCAAAACCGAAACAGCGATGTTGCCTGTTTTGGATGCCATCACTCCGCGCTTTGGCCTATCGGCACTGTATATCACTCCGCTTCGTGCACTCAACCGCGATATGCTAGATCGACTTGAGTGGTGGGGTGATCATCTAGGAGTTGAAGTCGCCGTTCGTCATGGCGATACCTCCGACTATGAACGGCGACAACAAGCGACAGATCCGCCTGATGTGTTAATCACGACCCCAGAGACCTTGCAGGCGATGTTCACCGGTGAGCGGCTTCGTGAGGCGCTTGAGGATATCGAGCATGTCGTCATCGATGAAATCCATGAACTGGCGGCATCGAAACGTGGAGCTCAGTTGACGGTCGCATTAGAACGACTGCGAGCTTTGGCCGGCCCCTTCCAGCGAGTTGGCCTTTCGGCGACTGTTGGTGACCCAGACGCTATTGCCGCATTTCTGACTGGTGACCGCGGGGCAACCGTTCGTGAGGTCGATGTCGGCAGCCGTCTTGCTATCGATGTCCAGGCTCCAACACCAACTGATGCGGACGATGACCTTGCCGGTGAGTTGATGATCGATACTGAGCTTGCCAGCCATATTCGAGCAATCCGTGAGCTGGTCCGTGAGCATGAGTCAACACTCATTTTTGTAAATACGCGTCAAACGGCAGAGGCGCTTGGCTCCCGATTTACCCAACTCGAGGCTGTCGACATTGGGGTGCACCATGGATCACTTGCCAAGGCCGCTCGGATTGAGGTTGAAGAGCAGTTCAAACGCGGCGATCTTGATGGCTTGCTGTGTACCTCCTCAATGGAACTTGGCATCGATGTTGGTCATGTTGATCATGTTATCCAGTATGCGAGTCCACGGCAGGTGACCCGGCTTCTCCAACGTGTTGGCCGCGCTGGCCATCGTGATGACCAGGTTTCACGTGGGACGATCATTGCCACAAACGCCGATGACGCTCTTGAGGCGATGACAATCGCCCGTCGGGCGATGAATGGTGATGTCGAACCGGCGGCAATTCATGACGGGAGTTTAGACGTCCTTGCCAATCAGATTGCCAGTATTGTGGATAGCACCGATGGCATTGATGCTCGAACGGTCTATAATATTGTCACCCGGGCGTTTCCATTTCGGTCAATTGCTGAGGAGACCGTTCGCTCAATCGTCCGCGAACTGGCTGATAATCGTATTCTTCGCGTTGACACCGATGCGGACCGTATCACGCCTGCCGGGACATGGCAGTATGTCTATGCCAACCTTTCGATGATTCCTGATGAGGAGACATATACCGTTGAAGATGTTGCCAGCGGGTCTCAGGTCGGCACCCTTGATGAGCGCTTTGTCGCAACGATTCTGGCCCCCGGTGAGACGTTTATCCAAGGCGGTGATGTCTGGCGTGTGGTCAATATTGACGACGATGATGCCACTGTTACGGTCTCACCGATTGAGGACCCTGCTGGCGAGGTTCCCTCATGGATCGGCCAGGAAATTCCGGTCCCCGAGCCGGTTGCTCGTGAAGTGGGCGATCTTCGGGACATTATCGGGACACAACTTGACACTGGTGGCACCCCACAGACGGTGGCACGTGATGTTTCAACACGATATCCGGCGGAGCCTTCAGCGATTCACACGGCCTGTGAGCGTATTCAGCGACATCTCAACGCCGCCCCGGTGCCAACCGCCACCCGAATTGTCATCGAAGATGCCGGGTCAACGGTTCGGCTTAACGCGCCTTTTGGCCACGAGATCAACGAAACCCTCGGGCGAATGCTTGCTTCGCTGCTTGGACAGCGCGTCGGTTCATCGGTCGGCCTTGACACGGATCCATACCGGATTGAACTTGATGTGCCGGCTCAGATCGACGGACGAACGGTAAAAAAGACGCTGCTAAATACGGATCCGGACCATGTTGCGGCGTTAATTGAACTGACTCTTGATCGATCGGAGGCACTGACCTTTCGACTTGCACAAATTGCCGAGCACTTTGGTGCAGTCAAACCTTGGCGCGGTGATTCAAGACCAAGTGGTCGTCGGCTTCGTGATGCGCTTGAGGAGACGCCTGCCTACGAGGAAGCCAAGCGAACGGTAATTCACGAGGATCTCGATATTGACGGTGCGACGGCTGTCATTGAAGAGATTACCACCAATACGATCGAGCTTGCTTTGATCGGTGGACAAACGCCAATCGGCGGTGGCGGTCGTTCCGGGGGGACAGAGCTTTTAGCTCCTGAAAATGCTGATGCCAGTGTTGTTCGGGCGGTCAAGGATCGGATCGAATCCGATCGTGTGCGCCTGCTGTGCGTACACTGCCAGTCCTGGGAACGGACCAAACCCGTTGGCCGTGTGCGTGACCAACCCCAGTGTCCGGAATGTGGGTCAACGATGATCGCGGCACTGAATCCATGGGATGATGAGACGACCACAGCTGTTCGGACGGATGAGAAAACCGATGATCAGGATCGGCGCACCTCGCGGGCGTATCAGGCCGCTAGTCTTGTCCAAGCCCATGGCAAGCAGGCCGTCATTGCCCTTGCTGCCCGTGGCGTTGGACCTGACACGGCTGCTCGGATTATCAACAACCACCGTGAAACACAGGACGATTTCTACCGCGATATTCTCACCGCTGAACGGGAGTACGCCCGCACCAAGTCATTCTGGGAATGATACTCCGACACCATACACTCTTTATTACAGAGTCTATATGATTGTATAGGTCTCTTACTTGGTGCGTGTTGACACACGGCTCGTTTCAACACCATCAGATACGATATCAACCCACAACAATCGTGATAAATGAACATTCAGCCAGTCTTATTAATGCCCCTATCAACAGCCGAGATATGACCGACGAATCAAACCCGTTCCGAAACTTGCAGGCACAGATCGATCAAGCTGCCCAGTATCTTGATGTCGATGATGGGCTTATTGAGCATCTCAAACACCCCGAGCGCGTCCTTGAGACGAATCTAACCGTTGAGCGTGATGACGGTACCATCGAGTCTGTACGTGCTTACCGCTCACAATATGACGGATCGCGCGGGCCATACAAAGGCGGCATCCGTTATCACCCGGGCGTGACCCGTGATGAGGTCAAGGCCCTCTCCGGGTGGATGGTGTTCAAATGTGCAACTGTCGATATCCCACTTGGCGGTGGTAAGGGTGGGATCGAGATTGATCCAAGCGAGTACTCCGCTGCCGAACTCGAACGCATCACACGCTCGTTTGCTACCGAACTTCGGCCGTTTATTGGCGAAGACCAGGATATCCCGGCGCCGGATGTGAATACCGGACAGCGGGAGATGAACTGGATCAAGGACACCTACGAGACACTCGAAAACACAACGTCACCCGGTGTTATCACCGGCAAGGCCCCTGACAGTGGTGGCAGTGCCGGTCGTGTTGAGGCTACGGGCCGCTCAACGATGGTTGCTGCTCGGGAGGCATTTGAGTATCTTGGACACGATCTCGAAGGAGCGACTGTCGCGGTCCAGGGCTATGGGAACGCCGGCTGGAATGCCGCTAAATTTGCCGACCAGATGGGAGCAACCGTCGTTGCCGCAAGCGACTCATCCGGCGGTATCTACGCTGCTGATGGCCTTGACCCGGTCGCTGTGCGCAGTCACAAAGATGAAACCGGTAGTGTTGTCGAGTATCCCGGTGCACAGGAGTCGATCACCAACGAGGAGTTGCTGACGCTTGATGTTGATCTCCTTATTCCGGCAGCACTCGAAAATGCGGTTGATGCCGAACTGGCTGAGGAGATCTCCGCAGACGTTATTTCAGAGGCCGCAAATGGGCCCCTGACCCCCGGTGCTGACGAGGTGCTGGCCGATAAGGACGTGCTGATTGTCCCTGACATTCTGGCCAACGCCGGTGGCGTTACCGTCTCATACTTCGAATGGGTCCAGAACCGCCAGCGGTTCTACTGGGACAAAGAGCGTGTGAATAATGAACTGGACGCAACGAGTGTCAGTGCCTTCGATGACCTGGCGACGGCCTTTGAGGAGCATGACCTACCGACGATGCGGACGGCTGCGTATGTCGTTGCCATCCAGCGTGTGCTGTCAGCCTACAAGCAGGCTGGCACCTGGCCATAATACGCAATTCTGGCCCTTCTAGCGATAATCGTTATCGACACGCCGACGGTATTCTGTTCTGCATTTTGTGCACGTTTGTTGTGGTGATCCTATCCCAGAGAGATGTTGTAGCCGCGGGTATAGGCGACATAGATCCACTACCACGGCCCCCAGTGGTAAGGAAACATCAACCTGAGACCCGAATAATCGCCCGCTTGACAGCCCCCACGTCAAGCTCGTGATCAGGACGTAATCCAACAAACTCCAGGAACCGGCGGGCAGCAAGGACTGCCTCTGTCCCGTGGCTATCAACAGCTAATTCAACTGCCTCATGAGGCCCAATAAGTGGGGCCAAGACCCCAAGTGCTGAGGCAATGTCGTAGCTTCGTGCCTGTGGTAGTCGCTCGTTTTGAACTGAGGTTGCATCAATAATATACAACTCGCAATCAGCGATGAGAACATTTTCCTCCCGAAGGTCTCCGTGGACAAGTCCATGCTCATGCATTTCACTGAGGGTTTCACACAGCTCGCGGCCGACGTGATGCTGTTTGGTTGTCGGCAGGTCACCAATGGTCGTAAACTCAGGGAGATATTCAAGTACAACCACTCCGAGACCGTTGTGCTCAAAGACATCGATCGGCTGTGGGGCTGTGATCCCGATCTCACGGAGACGGGTCGTGGCCCAGTATTCGTGTTCAGCCATTGCACGTGGACTCTCGAACCGATCGAAAAACCCGGGCGTCCCACTTGTTACTGCCCCAAGGTTTCGAGCCCCGGTCAAAAGAGTATGAACTCGAGCGTGCTGGGGAGTAATGATCTTGACAAACCAGTGATGATCAACGACAACTGGACAGGACAGCCAGTTATTGGATTGAATGAACTCAACACGAATGTGCTCACGGTCAAGCCGTCGGCACAGGACACGGCCGATAGCCTCAATTTCCCCCCAGCTGACGGTGCCACGAGCAATTCGATGTAAGTCCACACCGTCACTACGTGACCAGTAAGTAAGTTAGCTTTCGGTCGGTCGTCGTTCTTCGATCATCGGTGGTGGTTCCTTGTTTCGAAGCAGTATACTGCGGTTGTGGTACAATCACGCGATAGGCTAACGTGAGGTATATGAATACACGGGTAAAATCAGATACATACATGTCCAACGCGGTACGGAACAAACTCTCAACCATTGGATTTCAGGAAGCTTTTGGACTTTTTTTACTGCTCATCATCGTTCTTCTTGCTGTCGATCTCCTCCGCCAACTGGTCGTTGGTCAACTCGCACTTGGACGCTTTGGGACGTTGGTCTGGAATGGACTTATTGATTCGCTGTATATCGCACTTGCCGCTGTTGGCCTTTCAATGACCTACAGTATTCTTCGCTTTGCAAACTTCTCTCATGGCGATCTCATGACGGTTGGCGCATTCAGCGGTTGGACGGTCGCCTACCTGATTGGTGGGTTCGGTATTGCGGAACTTGGAAGTCGACTATTACTGCGCGCCGATGGTGGTGCTCAGGCCGGGCAACTTGGGATGGATATTGTTGCCTCGCCAGTGGCGATTTTCATTGGTCTGATTGCATCAGCAGTGCTGACTGCGATTATTGCCGTGGGAATTGATCGTCTTGTATACAAGCGGATGCGCACCGCTGACAGTATCACGCTTCTTATTGCCAGTGTCGGCGTTGCATTAGCCCTTCGATATATTATTGCGGTAGTTTACACCCAGGAAACACGTGGTGTTGTGGCCTCCGCTCCCACGTATGAACTCCCGGGATGGATGCCGATTGCATCGGTTAATCTGCATGAGGTAACGCTTGTCGGGCTTGGTGTGCTTGCCATCGTTGGTATTCATCTGCTCTTACAGTATACCAAACTCGGGAAATCCATGCGAGCAATGTCCGATAACCGAGATTTAGCGCTTGTCACCGGTATTCCAACTGAACGTATTATCACGGTCACGTGGCTGTTAGGGGGTGGCCTTGCTGGGATGGCTGGCTACTTGATCGTCCTCAACCGCTCGCAGATTACAATTAACCTCGGTTGGTTTCTGCTGCTGTTGATCTTCGCGGCGGTGATTCTTGGTGGTATTGGTTCAATCTATGGCGCCTTAGCTGGCTCGTTGATTATCGGAATGACAATCAATGTTTCATTAATCTGGATTTCCTCGGATCTGAATCAGATTGCAGCGTTCACACTCATGATTCTCGTGTTGATTTTCAAGCCAACTGGCCTTCTTGGTGGGGTGGAAACAGCATGACTGAACCGACTGGTGATACGACAGACTGGAAATCTGACCTCGGATTCTTAGCTGCGGTTGTCGGCGGTACCTATCTTCTTCTTGCTGGTGTTGGCTATCTTGCCGGTGTTCGTGTTACTGAAATCGCCGGCACACTTGAGACAATCAGCTTCTTTGCCGCTGCTTTTGCGTTGCTTGCATTAGCGCTGAATCTCCACTGGGGGTATACCGGACTGTTCAATATCGGTGTGGCCGGGTTTATGGCCATTGGCGTCTACACAATGGCAATTCTCACGGCTCCGCCGGATCCAATTCAACCGCCGGCTGGCTTTGGCTTGCCTCTTATTGTCGGAGTGATTGGCGGCACGGTTGTTGCCGGGCTTGTTGGTGCGGTCATCGCACTGCCGGCATTGCGTGTCCGAGCCGACTATTTTGCAATCATCACCCTTGGATTCTCCGAGATCGTACGCCTTTCCTTACTTTCTGACAGCCTGCGGCAGATCGAAATCGGTGACCGAACATTTGGTACCGGAGGTGGCCGTGGCATCCGGTATGAGTCGGTGGATGTCATTGTCGACTGGCTGCTTAGTCTCCCGGGAGTTGGCACACTTGGAGATGGATTTATTACCCTTGTGTCGACCGTCTCGATCACCCGTTCCGTTGCTGAGGGCCTGCTTTACGTGCTAGTGATGATTGTGTTTATCCTTGGCTTCTATGTGCTTTTGTCCCGACTGGCAAACTCTCCGGCTGGTCGGATTCTCAAGGCTATCCGCGAGGATGAGGTCGTTGCTCAATCGCTTGGTAAGGACACAAATCGTATGAAAATTAAGGTGTTTGCGCTTGGCTGTGCTCTGATGGGGCTCAGTGGCATTCTCTGGCTTGGGAGTCGTTCGCTGACCTCTCCGGACAGCTATATGCCGATTATTACCTTCTATATTTTTGTCGCCCTCATCATCGGCGGTGCCGGATCAAATACTGGTAGTGTCGTTGGTGGCTTTCTGTTTGCGGCATACCTTTGGGAAGGCCCTCGGTTCCTTCGAACGATCGCTCAGACAAATCTGGATATTAGTGCGCCACCAACACTGTATGACGCTGGTGTCCAGTTGCTGGCTCTTGATCCCTTCCCGCTGATCGGATATTTCATTGGGGCGCTTGAGGAACTTCGATGGATTGCTATCGGAATACTGCTTGTTGCTTTGATGATTTATCGCCCCGAGGGTATCTTCGGGGGGCGGAAGGAAACTGCCGCTGCTGTCAGCCTTTCTCGCCCACACTCCCCTCATGATGGTGATTCCAATGAGTAACACACAACAACGGACAACTCCCTCTGATACAACCACTAGTCGTTCCGGATCGCGAGGCACAGACCGTGCAATCCTGCAGGTCGATGCATTAGAAAAACACTTCGGTGGGATTACCGCCGTTGACGGTGCTAGCTTTGAGGTCAACCAGGGAACGATTACCGGACTTATCGGTCCTAACGGAGCCGGGAAATCAACGACATTTAACTGTATTACCGGCGTGCACCGCCCTGACAATGGGACTGTCATATTTGATGGCATGGATATTACCGGGCGTCCGCCAGAGCAGATTGCCGATCAGGGTCTTGTTCGTACCTTCCAGATTGCCCGTGAACTCCCGGAGATGACTGTCTTGGAAAATATGATGCTGGCGCCTCAACATCAGCTTGGGGAGTCAATTGTCCGGGCTGTTGCCCCAGGGTCTCGATCACGCGTGATCAAGGAAGAACAGCAACTTCGGGAGCGGGTCTGGGAGACGCTTGAACTGTTTGAAATTGACCATCTGGCTGAGGAGTACGCTGGGGCCCTTTCCGGCGGCCAGCGTAAACTGCTTGAATTTGCCCGGGCGTTGCTCACCGATCCTGCGATGCTCCTTCTTGATGAGCCAATGGCGGGTATCAATCCGTCATTGGAGAACAAACTCATCGACCGGTTGCATGAGCTCAAAGACGAGGGATATACCTTCCTACTTGTTGAGCACGATATGGATGTCATTATGAACAACTGCGATCACATTATTGTCATGCACCAGGGTGATGTTCTCGCAGAAGGTTCGGCAGCAGACATTCAGTCAAATGAGGCTGTTCTTGAAGCGTATCTTGGAGGTGATGTGTAGATGGCCCTACTCACGGTAGCCGATCTTGATGCCGGCTATGGCGACTTACAGATTCTTGAGAGTGTGGATCTAACCGTCGAGGAGAGTGAATATGTCGCTATCGTCGGCCCAAACGGCGCCGGCAAGTCGACGGTAATGAAATCGATCTTTGGGCTCACAACTTACATGGGCGGTTCGATTACTTTCGACGGTACCGAGATTAGTGCGTCTCCCCCCGAGGAAATCATTCGAACCGGGATTGGATATGTCCCACAGTCAGACAATGTCTTTCCCTCATTGACCGTTCGTGAGAATCTTGAGATGGGCGCGTATATTCTTGATGAAGTTCCAACCGCCCGTCTTGAGCATGTCTTTGACCGGTTCCCAATTCTTGAACGCCGGCAAGATCAGAAAGCCGGGACAATGAGCGGTGGCCAACAACAGATGCTTGCCATGGGACGGGCCCTGATGCTTGATCCACCGCTTCTGATGCTTGATGAACCCTCTGCTGGCTTGGCCCCAGATCTTGTTGATGATATGTTTGACCGAATTGATGCGATTAACAACGATGGCACTGCCATTCTCATGGTCGAACAAAATGCGAAGGAGGCGTTACGCCGGTGTGATCGCGGCTATGTTCTTGTCCAAGGGCAGAATCGATACGAAGATGCCGGTGATGCGTTACTTCAGAATGACCAGGTTCGACAGGACTTCCTTGGTGGGTAAGTACCGCCAGGGGCTGTAGACTGTTTGTCGCCCCTTGCCCCCTTTATGTCAAGAATATTATTATCGGTTCATAATGTATATCAATTCTTTGTGATACCAACACCAGTCATGTCAAGATGGTTCTGCCGGTTCGGAGACCCAACTGTTACTCGGGAGTGATTGTGTTCGTCACTTCATACCCATCAAGACTGAACTCAAAGACCTCATAATCAACCCCACGGAGATCACCATTCTCATCGAATTCAACTGCACTTGAAGCTCCCTGATACTGAATCTCATCACCGTTAGCAGCCATCTCCGTTGCCTCCGCAAGATTATCCGGCCCGACGACTTCCCCACCAGGGTTGGCCACTTCTCGGATCGCCTCACTCACAGCCGTCCCGGACAGCTCACCGGCCCGCAGTTGTGCCAGAATATGGACTACCGTAGCATCGTATGCTTGTGCGGTGAAGACTCCGGGCTCGCTTCCATACTCCTCCTGATAGAGCTGGTTAAACGTTTCAACCCCTGGCCCTGTCGCTGATGGGGCTGTTCCAACAACGTTTTCCATCGGATTATCAACATTTCCCGGAAGATCATTACTCTGGAGTCCGTCGGTCACAAAAATCGTTGTTCCGTTATCGAAGTCCTCGTAATAATTCCGGAAAATCTGTGCGCCGCTATCCGGATATCCGACAACCAACATCATATCCGGCTCGTCGGCGAGGGCTTGGCTCAATGCCGAACTGTAGGACGGTTGCTGAGGTTCAAATGAGACCTCGGCAAGTACCTCGCCGCCTTGGTTGGTGAAATTCTCAACAAACGCGTCTGCCAGTGCCTGCCCGTAATCGTTGTTCAGATAGAACGTCGCTGCTGTGCTCAGGTCCCGGTCGTCTCGCGCGAGATTGGCGATTACCTGCGATTGCAAGGCGTCGCTTGGAACGGTCCGAAGGAGGTAATCTCCATTTAGCTCTGTAATCGTTGGGCTTGTACTTGCCGGGGAGATTGCCACCACTTCGTTTGGAATGAAAACATCCTGTGCGGCCGCAATTGTGACACTTGAACTGGCCGCTCCCGTAACTGAGGGATATCCGGCGTTGACAAGTGACCCAGCCTGCTCGATCCCAACTTCGGGCTGGGTCTCCGTATCTGCCCGTCGAATATCAATCTCAAAATCAACGCCCTCATTTTCAAGTTGGGTCTGTGGCAGGACGCCAGCATCCTGTATTGGAGCTCCCAGATCTCCAAGATCACCTGTCACTGGCTGTAACACGCCGACTCGTACCTGATCAAGTCCGGATTCGCTGGTTGTATCGCCCCCCTCAGATTCGGTTTCATCACCGTTTCCGGAACATCCAGCAAGCGCAACCGCGCTGGCTGCACCCATGCCTGTGAGCAGTTTTCGCCGATTCAGTGTTGACTGCATATCACGGTAATGTCATTGTAATTCGCACTTATGCATTATGTTACCCGTCGACTTACCATCTCTTATGGCTGTCTCTTGATGAGTACTGCATCCAATCAGTCATCCTGATCCCACCGCACGCCATCATCGAATCCCGCGGAGAACAGAACGTTTTTTGATTCCCTGAACAACCATTCGGTAAATGACGAACCGGAGGGTCGTCACATGACGATGGACGATCGAATCGAAGACCTGCAGGCCCGCCGGGAGCAGGCCAAACAAGGCGGCGGTGAGGACCGCATTGAGTCCCAACACGAGAAGGGAAAACTTACAGCCCGTGAACGGATCGAGTATTTCCTTGACGATGGGACCTTCACCGAGTTTGACCAGCTTCGCACACACCGGTCTCACAACTTCGGGATGGAGGAACGGCAGATCCTCACCGATGGGGTTGTAACCGGTTACGGCGATGTCAATGGGCGTACCGTCTTTGTGTTTGCCCACGATTTCACCATTTTCGGTGGGTCCTTGGGCGAGGCCTTTGCGGATAAGATCTGCAAGGTCATGGACAAGGCCATGGATGTTGGTGCGCCGATTGTTGGGCTGAATGACTCCGCCGGCGCACGCATTCAGGAAGGGGTTGACTCACTGGCCGGCTTTTCAAAGATTTTCCAACGGAATCAGCAAGCCAGCGGGGTTGTCCCACAGATCTCGGCGATTATGGGCCCCTGTGCTGGTGGTGCAGTTTACTCACCGGCAATGACGGATTTCATTGTCATGGTCGAGGAGACCAGCCACATGTATATCACCGGTCCTGGTGTCATCGAAACGGTCACCGGTGAGGAGGTTACCCATGAGGAACTTGGTGGGGCTATGACCCATGCTACGACGACCGGGGTCGCGCAGTTGACCGCCCCCGACGATGAGGCAGCACTCGATCAGATCCGCCGATTATTGTCATACCTGCCACAGAACAACGTTGAAAATCCCCCGCGTGTTGATCCGTGGGATGACCCCACTCGGCGTGATGAGCAACTGACCGATATTGTCCCGGCGGCCCCCCGAAAGCCGTATGACATGACCCGTGTCATCGACTCCGTCGTTGACGATGGGTCGTTCTTCGAGGTCGCGGAGGACTTTGCCCGTGAGGTGGTTGTTGGGTATGCCCGGCTTGATGGCCGTTCAGTCGGTGTTGTTGCCAATCAACCGCGGGTTAATGCTGGGACTTTGACGGTCGATTCGAGTATGAAGGCCTCGCGGTTTGTCCGCACCTGTGATGCGTTCAATATCCCAATTGTCACCTTCGTCGATGTGCCCGGATACATGCCAGGGACTGAGCAGGAGCACCGTGGCATTATCCGCCATGGCGCCAAGTTGCTGTACGCGTACTCGGAGGCAACAGTTCCGCTGTTGTCGGTCATTACACGCAAGGCCTATGGCGGGGCTTACTGCGTTATGTCCTCGAAGTTCTTGGGGTCGGACATCAACTATGCATGGCCTACTGCTGAGATTGCTGTGATGGGGCCAAAAGGGGCCGTTAATATTCTCTACAGTGACGAACTTGCGGCGGCTGATGATCCCGATGCCAGACGTCAGGAACTTATTGAGGAATATCGTGACGAGTTCGCGAACCCATACGTTGCTGCTGATCGTGGCTATATTGATGCTGTCATCGAACCGCAGGAGACTCGCCCCCGGCTTATCGATGATCTTGAAATGCTTCGCTCAAAACGCGAATCAACGCCCGATAAAAAACACGGGAATATCCCACTGTAACATATGGCGTCAACATCACCCGATTCTGATACCTCTGAGAGGACCCCCGGTGGGGATGAGCCAGCAACTGAATCGGCTACTCAGACGTGGTCACTGTCGATTCCGGAGACGGCAACAGCGGCGGAAGCCGCGGCGATTGTCGCGGCCATTGACGCGCATCTTCAGGACCGGGCGGCGGCCGCCACAGCTGAGACCACACCCACACGATCGGAGACGCCATGGACATTGGCCGGGCGAATTGATGCCCTCGCTGGGACTAGCGTGACCATCCCCGAGTCGGCCCCACGTGACGCTTGGACAGCCGCATCGCGATCGCGCCGATTCTGAGCTTCGTCTACGGCCCCCCGTGACCATCTTTGATATCAGCACGGCTTCAAGCGGAGCCCCTGGCCTCAAGGAGTGAGGGCTTCCGACTGGTCGGAAGCGGGAAGTGAGTGGGCGGGGGAGGAAGCCGACACAGAGTGCCGCAAACCACGAGACCATAGCCGACTGACTCCCAAATTATCAAGTACCGTTGAAACAACCTCTGAAACATGGAGGCCAGGCGTACCGCGCCGGTCAAACTCGTTGTTCCCGACGAGTATCACGACGACCTCCACAAAACCGCCGAGCAATTCCTCTACTGTGCGAACGAGGCGAGTGACTACTGCTGGGACAACACCGACTACGAAGACTGTATCACCTCGAACGTGAAAGCCAGAGACGCGCTGTACGACCGTCTCCGAGCTGAAACTGACCTGACAGCGAATCTCGTCCAAGAAGCCATCCGGCGTGCCGTCCACGCCGTCGATAGTGGCGGTGACCGCTAGAAGAAAGGCAAACGGACGAACAAGCCAGAGTTTACGACTTGTCCCCGGAGGGTGTTGTCAATCGGAAAAGGTTAGATACCCGGCCGAGCGACGATTAAATTAGAAAATGTTCCGGAAGGTTCTGGTCGCAAACCGCGGTGAAATTGCTGTCCGGGTCATGCGAGCCTGTGAGGAATTGAATATCAGCACTGTTGCTGTATACAGTGAGGCCGACAAAGACGCCGGTCACGTGCGATATGCCGATGAAGCATACAATATCGGACCGGCAACCGCAAGTGAGTCCTATCTTGACGGTGGGGCTGTCATTGATGCTGCTCGCCGTGCGGATGCAGATGCCATCCATCCGGGGTACGGCTTTCTGGCGGAAAACGCCGACTTTGCCCGGCAGGTGGAACACGCAGACGGGATCACGTGGATTGGACCATCCAGCGATGCCATGGAGACCCTTGGGGAGAAAACAAGTGCCCGTACTGTTATGGATGCCGCCGGCGTCCCGATTGTCCCGGGGACAACCGACCCGGTTACCGACTCAGTGGCTGTTGAGGACTTTGCGGAGACGTATGGCTATCCTGTTGCAATCAAAGCCGAAGGTGGTGGTGGCGGCCGCGGGATGAAAGTTGTCCGTGAACCAGCGGACATTGAGGAGCAACTTGAGGCGGCCAAGCGTGAGGGCGAGGCATACTTTGACAATGATACGGTTTATCTTGAGCGCTATCTAGAAAATCCTCGACACGTCGAAGTACAGATCCTCGCCGATGAGTATGGAACGGTCCGACATCTCGGTGAACGGGACTGTTCGCTCCAACGACGCCATCAGAAGGTCATCGAGGAAGCGCCCTCACCAGCTCTGTCGGATGAGCTTCGCGCTGATATTGGTGAGGCCGCTCGCCGTGGCATTGCTGAGGCTGGGTATACCAATGCTGGCACCGTCGAATTTCTCGTTGAGGGTGATGACTTCTATTTCCTTGAGGTCAACACGCGTATTCAAGTCGAGCATACGATCACCGAGGAGCTCACCGGCATCGATATCGTCAAATGGCAGATTAAAGTTGCTGCCGGCGAGGAGATCACCTTCTCACAGTCGGCTGTGAGTCTTGACGGGCATGCCATGGAGTTTCGCATCAATGCTGAAAATGCCGCGGAGGACTTTGCTCCTGCCTCCGGTGGGACACTGAGCACCTATGATCCCCCGGGCGGTATCGGGGTCCGGGTTGATGATGCAATCCGCCAAGGTGATGCATTAGTCACAGATTATGACTCGATGATTGCCAAACTCATTGTCACAGGTAGTACACGGGATGAGTGTATTGCTCGTAGTCTTCGAGCCCTCCGCGAGTATGATATTGAGGGTGTGACAACGATCATTCCGTTCCATCGGCTCATGCTGACCGACGAGCAGTTCAATGAGGGTACTCACACGACAAAATATCTTGACGAGGAGGTTGACCCCGAACGTATCGCCGACGCCCACGCCCAGTGGGGCAGTAAGACAGCTGACACGGCTGCCAGCGATGACAGCGACCAAATTACCCGGGAGTTCACCGTCGAGGTCAATGGTAAGCGCTTTGATGTGGCCCTTGAGACCGATGACACGCCACAAATCACAACCGATGAACCAGCTGGTCCGACAGAGACCCGCCCTGAGACCGCGACAACGGACTCCACCGGGGCGATGGCCGGCGAGACGGTTACAGCTGACATGCAGGGGACGATCCTTGAAACGCGTGTTACCCCCGGCGATGAGGTTACAGCTGGTGATGTGGTCTGCGTGCTTGAGGCAATGAAAATGGAGAATGATATTGTCGCCGATGTTGGTGGTGAGGTAACTGACGTGCCTGTTGATGATGGCGATAGCGTTGATGCCGGTGATACGTTAGTCGTTCTTGAGTAGCGTGTCAGTGGCTGGCTCAATCCCCGTATCGCTTGCCTGTCCCTCGAAGATGGCATCAAACTGCTCAAGTACAGCGCTATTTGCCCACAGGTAAACTCACCCACGGCGAAAGCCGGGGGCTTTCAGCGTGAACTCCCGCTCTGGCCAAATCATCCCGGCGTGATAGCGCCCGGCTCACATGTTAGCTCTAGTGCTCCCGGTGTAGCGCCGGTTAACCGCCCATCGGTGATATCAGCAAGTAGTTGTGCTGCGGTGCGATGTTATGGCCGAAGTCCGAGGGAGCACAAGCCCCATGAATGTCATCAATGTGTATCGCGGTTCCGGTGACCGCGGCAACACTCAAGACCGACCGGACGATCTGCCCACCGCCACATGGCCATCGGCCGTCTGCATATCTTCTCTCAGCGTGTCTCAGCCCATGGACTTTGGGATCACCTAATGCCACCCAGTCGGCGATCCGCTGTGTCCGACAGGCCGAGTGTCTTGGGGCATACGGAAGCGTTGGTATCCACACGACCCGGAGAATTGTCCTTCCGGAATCACATGCTCACAAGGCGGTTTACAAGATCGTCAGCACAATAACGATCCCTGCGGCACCAACCGCCAACAGCACCTGAGTTACCTTTGACCCGATGGTTGCAGCCGTGGTATAGACACTTGCCCGTAAGCAGTCCTTTGATGACGTCCCTTGCAGTCGTTCAATCACAAAGACCGTTCCAGCCAGTCCAATAAGAATCCCGATCGGCCCGATAACTGCAGTGAGCACAAGCCCAACAGCCATCCCAAGCCCAGCACTGGTCCAGTCAGCCCCACCTGCTCGTGCAGCAATCACACCAACTACGGTATCAAGCACAGCAGCAAGCAGGATAATTCCAATCAGACTCAGCATAAGTGGCGTTCCGATTGTTCCAACCCCCAGCCAGTGGACCACCAGTCCGGCAAGTGTCAGGACTGTTCCCGGCACAACGGGAAGAACCGTTGCCGGGATGGCAGCGACAAGCAGGACGATTGCGGTGATGAGGAGGATATCAACCATCGGTAAAGCGGGATTTGAGTGTTGCAACCTGTGAGGGACCGTACCACTCCGCAAGCGGGACGACAGCTGCCCCCAGTGTTCGCTTGACAGTGCTTACCGATGGAGCCTTACGATCCTTCCGAATCCGCTCCCAACTGTGTCCTTGCAATAGGCGTGCGACGAGTATCGCTTCTGTTGATGCATCCAACTGCTCATGCCCCTCAACCGACTCCCAGTCCGGGGCATGGGCTTTGGCAACCGGAGCCGGAGTCTCTGCGAGATATCGTATTAACAACCGCGCAAATGGAGCCGGCGCTACATCAACTAATCCAGGTCCATACGCTACTCCGGCGACGACTTCCCATTCCCAGTCGGTCAGTTGTAATGCTGGCAGCGCATCGAACGCAACGCCTCGGAGAACCTCCCGAAACACATCCGAATCGACACCCGCGAGCGATGTCGGACCAACTGCCCGAATCCGCCGAGTAAACCGCTGTGTAAGCCGCTGCATAAGCGCCTCTCCTGCCTCGGTGATCGGTGACAGCATTAATGCTGAGTGCTCACCGCTTCGATCATTACGGGTCGTTGCAAAGTGGACGGTCCGATAATCATTTAGCCGCCAGAATGACAGCAGCTGTGGGGTCGCACCAAATCCGACTCCAAGCCAGTCAATTTGCTTGGTCCGATCAGCCCACTCCGGGAACCCTGCGGTGGCCTCCGATCGAAGTGCGTCAAGCAGCTGTGATCCATATCCTTCCGACCGACAGGCCGGATGGGTAGCAATCCGAAGCACCCGAACTCCTGTTGGGGCGGCTGCCTGCTCATCCCGAAGCTGACTTGTTAGCACATCCGGCAGCATATGGCCCTGGATCCGCCCCCCTTCGTACAGTTCGCTACGCCGTGCTGCTGGGAGGCCGCCTTCTCGGGCAAGGAGCGCAATACCGAGAATATGTCCGTTAGCAACTAACGCCCGAATGGCAACGTTTGGTGCATCAAGCAATCGCGCTAAATCATCCGGGTCAGTTCGATAGTGTGCGAGGACAAGCAGTCCAAAGGCTTCCCGAAGCAACGCCTCGTTTGTGCACAACTCAGTGCTTGTCAGCCGCTGATATGATACTGTCTGGTCTGTGAGTTTGGCGACTGCCTGATCGGCGACCGGGCGAGCATCCAACAACAGCGCATCAAACGCCCATGTCTCAAGTGGATCACCAGCCGCGTATCGAACCGGTGTCTGCAGTTCTCTAACGACCGGATCATGTTCTGTCACCTGGTTCATAAACCGCACCGAAAAGCCCCGTCCTGCTCCCTCATAGCCATGGACCGTTGTTGCAAAACCAACTCGATCGTACGCTAGCACCCGTTCAAGTGTCCGAACTGGCAAGGCTGCTGCCTCATCAACAAGCACTGGGCCGTCACATGTCTCCGGAAGCGTCGCCGGGGTACAAAACCGAATGTGGCCGCCGGTTGATGTTGTTATATCGGGGGGCTGTTCCTGAGCGGTGTCAAGCCGTGATAAGTCCGTCAGCAGTTCCGTAGCGCGCTGAAACAGTGCTGTTACATTTCTTTTATTCGGCGCTACAATGGTCACCGTTGTGCTATTTCTTGCAAGACTGCCGGCAGCAAGCCCACAGACACTTGACTTTCCCCGCCCCCGATCGGCTGTAAGTACAACAACACCGGATGGCTCCGTGAGGGTTTCAAGTGCTTGGAGTCCTCGGCGCTGATCACCTGTCACACAGCGATCGTAGGCCTCCTGTGGAAAGGCTGTATCACCGCGGGGGGCCCCGGCATTTGGGGTGGCTACGTGCTGTCCACCCAGTGGTTTGGGTGGTGATGTGACCGTCCCCGGGTCCTCAATGTGCTGGGTTTCAAGATTGACAATCGCAACCCCGTGATGACGCCGATAGGTCTTGATAATTCGCTGTTTGAACTGCCTTCCTGTCTCTGTGCGGTCATATGGTGGTACTGCCAGATGCGCATCAAACTCATCAGTCCGATCCGGCCAGTCTTCAAGAGCCGGGACAAGGTGTATCATCAGCCCCCCACCGTCGACGGCCCCAACAAGCTGCCCAACCGCTGTTGGCCGGAACTCCTCGTGAGCGTCATAGATGAGAGCTTTCCGTGTCCGTCCAAGCATTGCCTCCGTCTGTCTCACCGGTAGTCGCTCACATGGTATTCGTGGGTCCGGGCCAACAAGCGTGGTATCCGCCATCGGTACATCAATGGCTTCTAGGACCGTTTTAACAGCCGCATAGCCTTGCTCTCGTGGACCTGCCAACACGAGTAACCGTCGATGATTTGACTGAGTTGCTTCTGTTGTCAGTTGCGTTGCCAGGCCCGCCAAATCCATGCACGGACCTTACTGGCCGCAAGCAAGTGCCTTCCGGCAGGATGTCGCCGCGTGGGCATTTCACACGGGAGGATGCTTTGAAAGCGCTTTTATTGGGCAGTGCCGTTATCGAATGATACGGCCTACGTTCGGGTTGATGATGCTCCCAGCCACACAGGGATTTGCCGCCGTTGGCGGACGAGTCCGATATGACTCGCATGGCGGGGGAGTCTGAGCCCGGTCGTAGGGAGGTGACCAACAATGCCAGTATACGTTGATTTCGACGTTCCAGCCGATCTTCAGGATGATGCCCTTCAGGCACTGGAGATTGCCCGGGACACAGGACGCGTAAAGAAAGGAACAAACGAGACGACCAAAGCTGTTGAGCGCGGCTCAGCCGAACTGATCGCGATTGCCGAGGATGTCCAGCCTGAGGAGATTGTCATGCATCTCCCCGAGTTGGCTGATGAGAAAGACGTGCCGTATGTCTTTGTTGACAGTCAGGACGAGGTTGGACGTGCTGCTGGCCTTGAGGTTGGCAGTGCTGCGGCGGCGATCGTTGACGCCGGCGATGCCTCCGGTGATGTTGAGGATATCGCTGAGAAAGTCGAGGATCTGCAGTAATCCCCCGTTATAACAATGAGTGCAGACGATTCCGATTCCGGATCGACGCCGGCTGAGGTAATCGAAATTGTCGGCAAAACCGGCATGCACGGCGAGGCCATGCAGGTTAAATGTCGAATCCGAGAAGGCGAAAACCAAGGTCGAATCATCACACGCAATGTCCTTGGGCCGGTCCGCGAGGGAGATATCCTCCAGCTTCGCGAGACCGCCCGTGAGGCAGATGCGATTGGTGGTCAGTAACTTCGTATAACTATGGTTGAAACACGCACGTGCGATTACAGCGGCGAGGAGATTGAACCCGGCACGGGGATTATGTATGTGAAAAATGACGGTACCGTGCTGCATTTCAAGAACTCGAAATGCGAGAAGAATTACTTCATGGGTCGTGAACCACGCGACCTTGAGTGGATTCAGGACGACGAGACATGACTGAACGGACCTTTGTCATGGCAAAGCCCGATGCTGTTCAGCGAGGCTTAATCGGTGAGATTGTGTCTCGACTTGAACACCGCGGGCTGAAACTTGTCGGCGCGAAGTTTATGCAGCTTGATGAGTCAGTGGCCAAAGAGCACTATGCCGAACACGCTGATAAGGCGTTTTTCGATGACCTTGTTGGGTTTATTACTGCCGCCCCGGTCTTTGCGATGGTCTGGGAAGGACAGGATGCAACCCGACAGGTACGCCGCATGATGGGGGCGACCGACCCAGCGGAAGCCGCTCCCGGCACAATCCGCGGGGATCTCGGACTTGATCTTGGTCGGAATGTCATTCACGGGTCCGATCATGAAGACCCCGGTGCCAACGAACGCGAAATTGCGTTGTTCTTCAGCGATGATGAGTTAGTCGACTGGGAGCGTATTGACGAGGACTGGCTCTACGAGTAACAACAGCCTCGACGATATCGCTTTTACTCACCGTTATAGGCTGAACAGGCGCAATACCATGGCCTTTAGGCCGTGGATACGCGCCGTCACTCAGTGTCATGTTCCACCGTTGAAACGCCACTCCCGAGTTTTACACAGTGACGGTTAACTGACAGGCCGACGTACGATAGGGCAGGAATCGGTCGGCATGGAGCGGATTCCGACCAGTCCTACGGAAGCGGCCTGTCCGCCCGTAATAACGAGGTAGTATCCGGAACCAGTCAGGTGAACGGTCGGTTCCTATAATGAATCGATACAGTGCCCGACTGCCTGCAAGCAGCATAACAAGTAACTCCGAGTCCGTTGACGTCTGCCGGACTCCCCAAGGCAAAACCAACGTTGGGAGTCCGAACACGACGGAGGATAGGAGTACCGGGGGCTTGCCACTCCCAGCAGTCTCACCCGTCCCAGTCCGTGACCCCCACACGGATTCTCA
>JBEQBL010000002.1:0-26466 GCA_041639835.1 Salinarchaeum sp. | reverse complement strand
GATCGCGGCGGCCGGCCGGTCGCGGGGATTGCGAGCCCCGCAGGCCGCCACGATCGAACGACTCAACCGCGAGATCGCGTCGATCGACCCCGAGGTGCCCGATCTCAGGGCGGCCCGGCGCCGGGTGGCCGATGCCGGCGAGGATCTCGCCAGCCTCGAAGCGACAGTCGACCGACTGAGCGGCCGTCTGGCCGAGCGACGGGACGCTGGTCGGCCGACGGCGGAACTCGAAGCCCGCCTGGCGGACCGGACTCGCGAGTTGACCGAGGCCGAAACCGAGGCGATCGCCGCCCGCGAGGCCCTCGAACGCGCCGAGGAGCGCGCCCGGGCGGCTCGTGACGCCCGGGAGCGTCGCCTCTCCCTGGTCGATCGGCGCGAGAACCGGCGTCGCGAGGCCCGCTCCTGGTTCGTGGACCGCCACGCGGGCCCGTTCCGCCGCGCGATTGCCGCGTTGCCGGTCGCGGTCGAGCCGACCTCGCCGGCTGCCTACGACGGCGACCCGTCCACGGCCGCCCTCGCGGTGGCCCGGATCGGTGACTCTGCGGCGCCGATCGTCCTCGCCGAGTCGCCCTTCGAGACTGTGTTGTTCTGTTGGCTGTTCCGACGTGCCGTAAGATAGGCATCGACAACGCTGAAACCAACAACCATCAGAATCGATATCATACCCATTGTTGGTGTGGCCGTTGAGATTGCCTCGCTTGCCCCCATGGGGTTTGCAAGTGGGTCAACCTCGGTAAGTATCCCCTCTGGAACAACAAAGATCGTTGTGCCAACGGTTAGTACAAACCATAACAGTGCGCGTCCCCATGCTCGGATGTATACATGTCCGAGTCCGGGGTATACCAGTGCGAGCAATCCAGCCAACCATGGGCGGGGTCCAGTCCCTGACATCGTATTATTGTGGTCTAAGTTGATCGATTAACGTGGCTAGTGTCTGCAAATCGTACTGTCCTGGGGCCGTGGCCTCATCCGGCCGGATGGGAGCATATCCGATCCGTGATCCGTAAATTGGGGCAACCGCTCGGACGTGTCGTCCTGCCTCTCCCATTGCCATTGTTGCTACCGTCTGTCCATCAGCCGCAAGTGCCTGGGTGACCGCAAGCAAATCCGGAACTTCCGCTGGCTCGGTCGCGGTTACCGCAAGTTTCCCAACATCACCGTGCTGTACAGCCGTCTCAAGCAACTGTCGTTGCTTTTCTTTTGACGGTGTGCCCTCAAAGTCATGCACCGATACGATTGTGGCTGTCCCATCTGGCACCGTTGGTCGGGAGCCATCCTGAAGCGCCTGTAACTCAATATCAATTGCCTCGACAGCCGCATGTGTGGCGGCCTGTTCAAGCGCCTCGATTCGAGCCGGTTCGTCTGGCGCCTTCCCCCCTTCCCAGTCGACCCGGTTTGTGGCGATAATCGGGAGCGGGCCCTCGTATGCGTCAAGCGCGACCAGCGGCTCATCGGCCAAATCCATGCGAAACTCAACCGCATCGGCATGGTTCTTGGCCACTGGTGTTGTACCATCATCGAGATCGGCCGTGCTTGCTGCCAGCACGAACGACTCGAAGTCCATATGTCCGCTGGATCATGATTAACTAAAAATCCGGCGAGTCCGGCATCTGCCCCCGGAATCGATGCCTGTGATGATCAGGCAACGCCGATGCTTTCCTCTGCTTCCAATAACTCGTGATATCGGTTCCGAATTGTCACCTCAGAGATATCGGCAACTTCGCTGACGGCGGCCTGTGTTGTCTTTTCGTTTGTCAGCAGGGAAGCAGCGTATACGGCTGCTGCTGCCAGCCCAACCGGTGACTTTCCTGAATGTACTCCCTTTTCTTTGGCACTTTTCAGCAGTGATCGTGCTCGGTGTTCAGCCTCATCAGAAAGCCCAAGACCAGAGGCAAACCGCGGCACGTAACTTTCCGGATCGGCCGGCTTGACCTCAAGGCTTAGTTCACGCACAACATACCGGTATGTTCGCGCCACTTCGTTTTTCTCGACTCGACTCACGTCGGTAATCTCATCAAGACTTCGTGGCACACCAGCCTGTCGAGCAGCCGCGTACACACAGGAGGTAGCGACACCTTCGATGGAGCGCCCTGGGAGCAGATCCTCCTCAAGGGCGCGTCGATAGATCACTGAGGCGGTCTCACGGACATTGTCAGGCAGTCCAAGTGCAGAGGCCATCCGGTCGATCTCACCGAGTGCCTGCTTGAGGTTGCGTTCCTTTGAATCGCGGGTGCGGAATCGCTCGTTCCACTTCCGTAACCGCCGCATTTTCTCCCGCTGGTTGCTCCCAAGCGAGTTCCCGTAGGCATCCTTGTTCCGCCAATCAATGTTCGTCGACAACCCCTTATCATGCATTGTGTTGGTTGTCGGCGCGCCGACGCGGGATTTCTCGTCCTTTTCTTTGGCGTCAAAAGCCCGCCATTCCGGTCCGCGGTCGATCTCATCGGTCTCAACGACAAGCCCACAGTCCGAACAGATCGACTCACCGTGTTCCTCATCGACGACAACATTGCCGCCACACTCCGGGCATGCTATTTGATCATCTTCCGATTCCGTCTCCTGCTCGCTCGTTCGTGTTTGCGAAGGGATGTAATCGCTCATTGCTCTGGAAGGGTCCTGCCGCGGGGCGTTGACTCCCGCTCGTTCGACTTTCACTGGATTCTCTCCCATCCCGCTTAAGTACTTTGGTCCATCGTTCCCTTGTCGATGACCGTACCAATGATCCACCGTCCGCGCCGATCCCGGTCCGCCATACACCACCAAATCGACAGACAGCACCACGTTCGATGGCCCTACCAAACCCTCTAAGATGGGTCCGGCCTGATACCATAGATATGAGTACGACGGCATCCACCTCGCGGGGGCGACTATCCGAGAAGCAACGGCGTATTCTTGAGTATCTCCGTGCCAACGCTGATGAGCAGACCTATTTTAAATCACGACTGATTGCCGACGAGTTGGGCCTCTCCGCAAAGGAAGTTGGCACAAACATGACCGCCCTTGTTGGTGCCGATATTAGCCTTGATATCGAAAAGTGGGGCTATTCATCAAGTACGACTTGGATGGTCACCACTCGGTAATCCTCTCCAATCGACACACGGCAAAACGACACTCGCCTGACGTGGTGCTGCGTATGAGCAGCTAGCTACTTGTGGAGGACATCGCGCCACAGGCATCACACCGGACAACAAGGGTTCCTTGCTGTTCCTCAAGACGCGTATCCGGTAATCCACACTCCGAGCAGATCACAAACCGGTCGGTATACGTCTCAATAGCGTCTTTCACGCGCCGGGCATCAAACTCGCCGGTAAGACGCGCGCGGCCACTCTCATCAATGTGTGCGGCAGTTCCTAGTTCATTCTGTAAGACTCGAAGCACATGATCCGGGTCCCGGTCAAGTCGATCAACGGTTGCCTGAAAGTTCTCATAGACGGTAACGTTCCCTTCTTGACGGACATCTGGGTCTGGAACCTCAAATCGTGTCGAGTCAGCTTCAATCTCCGGAGTCTCCTCAAGAGCGCGGTCCAGTTGGTCCTCGTAATCCATATCATACATACGGGGCGCAAAGAAAAAAACCCTTTAGCTCCAGCTCCGGGTTAATAATCGCCAATCCGCTCCGTTCGAGAGCACTATTGTTAACGGTACCCAAGGTAATAATATAACCCCCCGGGCACTACAGTTATTCGTATCATGAAGAAGCAGGAGCTCATTCACCTTCATGGCCTACTCGCTGAGGTATCGAACGACTTGGCTACATATCACGGAACTGATCTTGATCTGTCGGAATATGAGGCCCTTGGAGTGCGACCAACCTCGATTCACCGGTCAAAGACTGATCACAAAGCTGCTGTCTCAACGCTTGCTGATGAACTGACCAACGAACTTGACGCGCTTCCAGCCGAGCAGGAACAGGTTACGGCGACTGCGGACTAACGGTTCTTGATTTGCCGCTTGATCGGTTAGTTACTGGCTCCTATAGCCCCCTGTTTATAGATTTAAAATGGGACACTACCGGCTGCTGACGCACTGCGACCCGTGTGGGCTGGGTCACTCAATCAGATCCTCGAACTCCGGAAGGACTTCTTCATCATCGTCATCGGCTGCTGTTTCACTCTCACCGGCTGTTGACCGGCTTTTACTGGTGTCCTCATCCTTGTCATCATCCTCAATAACCTCAACTTCGAGGACCTCAAGTGGGATATTTTCAAGACACTCTCCAATCTCCTTGCGAGCGATACGTGAGGCGTGCTCTTCTCGCTCGACATTAAATACCGTCATCTCAAGCTCTAAGGCAACCAAACTCTCGTCGGCAGCGATAAACGCCGGCTCAAGCTCCTCGCCGCAATGGGGACAACTTCGTGACCCCATATTAATCTCAACATAGTTGAGGTCGGGATTGAGCATCTCTCCGGTCTTCGAGATGGCGATCCGCACGGCTTCATCGGGCGTCTCAACGTCATATACCGGCACTGCTGCCTCTACAACGACTCTACAGTTCATGGTTCTGTCAGTGGTGTTTTCCATCGAACAGTATGAAGGTTAGCATTCGTACACTGACATGTCGGGGTGAATAAAGAGATCCCAACATGTTCAGCAGCGACCACAGATTCATCTGGAAACTCTCAGCAAGCCTTCGGTGTGCCCGGCCGTATGACAGTTTCCGTGCTGGTCTGGTTGTGTGTGCTGCTTTTAGCGACGGGGCTGGCGATTGGCCTATTAACCCCCCTGGCTGTGGCAAACAATGCCTCCTCGGTATCGTCCTCTGCTAACGCCACGACCGGACCCTCATTAGATATTGTCTATCCCAATCCGGTTGCCAGGGGCGATCCGGGAGAGTACATAACTCTCACCTTTCCAACGCCAACGAATGTCACCGGGTGGACCATCACCGACCGGACTGGTCGGGCCGTTTCCTTGCCAAATCGCACAGTTAACGGGACCATCACAGTAAGCACCACGCCTGATGCGGTCCCTTCCCACGCGCCATCTCCGATTCTCCCACTTACCGGTTGGGTCCAGTTTGCAAACAGTGGTGATGCGGTCGTCCTGCGATCAGCAACCGGCACTCAGGTTGCCTCAGTTCGGTACGACCGTGCTCCAGAGGGTGAACTGTATACCCATACCACCGAGTGGACCTGGCAGCCACTCGGGGCGACTAACTTTGATGCCATGCCTGCTAATGAGACGCCTGTCACCGCGTTTTTGCTCCCGGATCATTCCACACGGCTTCTTGACCATCTTGACGATGCCGATAATCGACTATTAATTGCTGGATATACCCTCACCTCAACTCAGGTTGTCTCCACGCTCATTCGGGCGCACCAACGCGGGGTTGATGTGGCTGTATTACTTGAGGGCTCACCGATCGGTGGGATGAGCCAACAGCAGGTCACGGCCCTTGACCGACTCACACAGGCCGGAGTTCCGGTTACTGTCTTTGGCGGTCCACGCGATCCGTATGCGACACATCATCCAAAATACGCTGTTATTGATGATCAAGCACTTGTCCTTACCGAAAACTGGAAGCCTGCCGGGATTGGTGGACACTCAAGTCGCGGCTGGGCTGTCCACGTAGCTGATGCGACAACGGCAGCGGCCCTGGCCCGGACGTTTGCCGCTGATCAAACCGGTCCAGGCAGACAACCATGGAAACAATACCGCACAACGGTTTCACCTGTCTCGGCTCCCACCGCAAATACCACGTTCCCAACCCGGTTTCAGCCAGTGCACTCGACTGCTTCTCGAACAACTGTCCTGATGACGCCGGATAATGCAGGCAACAGATTGCAATCGTTGTTAGCGGATGCCGAGACCTCTATTCGTATTCAACAGGTCAGCATTGCTCGCAATACCCAGTTGCTTAATGCGTCACTCAGTGCCGCACGACGTGGTGTTGATGTTGATATTCTTTTGAGCAGCACCTACTATGTTGCCTCTGAGAATCGACAACTGGCACAGTCACTTCGCACACAGGCTGAAAAAGAACAACTTGATTTGACCGTCGAACTTGTCTCTCCCCGCTCACGATTCACCAAGGTCCATGCTAAGGGGATCATTGTCGATAAGACGCATGTTGTTGTTGGATCACTTAACTGGAATCCAACGGCTGTTAACGATAACCGCGAGGTGATGGTCCAGATAAACGATTCCACCATTGCTACGTACTACACTAAGGCGTTTAACGCCGACCGCCATGGTGGCCGATGGCTGCTTCCCTATACTGTCGCCGGGGCGGTTCTGATCGTCTGGAGTAGTGTTGGCATGTGGCTGTCCCGCCGACTGCAGTGGGCATCAGTCTCTCAATCCTGATTGATACGTTGTGGATCAGTCTGCGCCTTCGGTTGCCGTTCCGGCTGTTTCATCGGTCGCAGCAGCGGCCATTTTCTCGGTTAATGACTCAAGGACTGCCTCACGACGTCCGGAGACGAAATTTAACGATCCAACAACGAGATGGCCGCCTCCGCTGATTCCACCGCCAACAATTCCATCGTCTAATTCGGTGACCATCTGCGGAATATCAAGCCGCACTCCATCACTCCGCAACACGGCAAAGTCCGGACCATATCCGACGGTAATTGCCGGGGCCCCGTTTTCCTCGATCATCCGATCGTGAATTGCGCCTGTCGTTGTTCCCGGGGCTGGGTAGGTAAATCGTCGCGCGTAGTTGTCAACATCGATCTGGTAGAGATCAACGCCATTATCCAAGCTTGTATGATCGACATGTGGTAATGCGAGGTCTAACTGCTCCTCAGTTGCCTGTTGTGCACGCTGAGATAACATCTCGACGAGTTCACGATGCCGGTTGGCATCATCACCCAATCCAAGGATATCATCAATAAGTTGTCGACCAGTGTCATACCGCAACCAGTAGGCGGCATAATCAAGCGCATCAACAATTGATGCCAGTTCAGCCTGGTCATAACCGGCCTCGGCGGCCAGTTGCAAGTATGCGTCCATTGCTTCCGCACTTGACCGGTCTGCGAGGCCGGCCACGGCCGGCAGATGATTGACCGATGTCGACAACTCCGGGGCAATCATCCGTGCCAACTCGACGCACATCATTCCAGTTGTGATTCGGTAATCTTCCCCGTGGAGATAGGGATTCACATGTTGATCAAGCAGCGGACTGACGGCGTCCGGATCAGGGTGGTGATGATCGACTGCAATAATCGGGACGTCATAGTGACGTAAGGTTTCATAAGCAGGAGTGTCCTCAGCCGTACTCCCGTTATCCAGCATTAATACAAGAGGTAGTTGCTGTCCGTGGCGTGCCCGATCTTCAAGTGCCTGTGCTAGATCGCGTGTCGAGTCTTCTAGTTCATAGAATGGTGCTTTACTCGGAAGCCGGCGCACCAGATGCTGCGTGGCGTCATCATCCTCGTGATGCGCCATGGCGAACTGTTCAAGCGCCCGGTGAACCGGCACACTGGCACATAAGCCATCCCCATCGGCGTGATGACGAATCCAAATTGGCCGTCGATTGAGAATGCTTCGACGGAGTTGCTCGGCAACGGTTGTCAACTCCTCGGTGAGTGTCTCAAGCACCGGCCAGTCAACGAGTGGGGTGATTGGTTCGGGGGCGGCGACATCGGCTAACCCTGCATCAATTCGCTCGCGAACTGTGGACTCCTGATCAGCGTCTACTGTGGCCAACCTGTCCAGTTCAATCTGTAAGTCCCCATCGTGACGTTCGACCGTCCCTGCTGCTGTGACAATATCGCCGTTGGTAATATCCGTGTAAGCGCGCACCCCGGGATCGACAAAGGCCGTACATGGAACCGTCCCATGTCCATCCTGTAGATGAAAGACTGTTGGCCCACCGGTCTGTGTAATCTGTACAATTCGCCCGTCAATTGTCACGTCTTCCCCAACGTAATTATCAAGTGCTGCTGTGTTGATGGACTCAGACTTTGTTTCACTCGACAGTGATTCGACAGCACAGGTATCCGGATCGACGGCCACCTCGCTGAAGGACAAATCGCCATTCTCACGTTGCTCTTCAAGTGCTACAGCAACTGTATCGCCAACCTCATACTCTCCACTCAGATTTGTTTCGTGCACAAGTCCTGAAATCGATTCGGTGAGATCAACGAACACACCATATTCGACAACACCGTTTACCTGCGCCTCATATACCATCCCGGTCTCAAGCTCATCGGCCGTCGCCTCTGGAGGAAGAGAATATAATACATCGACGTCGTCTGTCATGATACCGATTAATTCGCGACCCCGTAATAAAACCGCTTTGGGACGGGTCTTGCCCACCGTTGTCTCCATGCACCCCTGTGACTTCTCTATGTGTCCTGCTTGTCACCGGTCCCAACTAAGCCCCCGTGTCGCAGTGCGTTTTTCTCGCCGACAAACCACAAACTGCTATACCCGTTGATACCTATTATTAGGATATGGGGCTGTTCGATTCGCTGTTTCAGTCGCGTACGATCCTCGGTATTGCTGAGGATACGCTTGAATTTGTGCTTGAGGCCAGCGAACAGACCCACCCACATGAGTATATGGGCCTGTTTCGGGGCACCAACGCCAGTCAACTTGGCCTTGCGGCCGATGGCCAGGTGATTACCGATGTGCTTGTGATTCCTGGAACCGAAAGCAACAGTGTAAGTGCGACACTGCGAACGAATATGGTTCCGAACGACCGTCGAGCACTTGGGTCTGTGCACTCACATCCAAGTGGGGTACTTAAACCAAGCACCCAGGATCTCCAAAGTTTTAGCCGCGGTGATATCCATATGATCGTTGGCGCCCCGTATCGTCGCGATAACTGGCGTGTCTTTGACCCAAGTGGTGATCCGATTGATCTTGATGTGCTTGCTGTTGATCTCCCGGATGCCAAAGAGCAACTTGGCTTTGATCCCGATGAGTTTCAGCCCTCAGGTGACGCATGACAAGAGCACTTGCCCAAGGAACCTTTGACCTGCTCCATCCCGGCCACCTCCATTACCTCAGGGAAGCGGCCACAGCAGCGGAGGAGTTACACGTTATTGTCGCTCGCAAGGCTAATATCACCCACAAACCTCCGCCTATCATTCCCGCCGAGCAGCGACGCGAAATGGTCGCCGCGCTTGAGATGGTTGATCAGGCTCACTGTGGCGATACCGAGGATACCTTTGCTCTTGTCGAACAGATTGACCCGGACGTAATCGTGCTTGGACACGACCAGCATCATGATGAGACCACCATCCGACGCACACTTGATCAACGCGGGATCAACTGTGAACTCCAACGGGCAAGTCCTCGCGACCCCACAGCAGATGAAATTCTTTCCTCAGGTGCGATTATTGACCGGATTCGTGACCAACGGTGTGATAACTGACTCCCCTGGCCTGTGCCGATCACAGGCGCTTTCTGGGCTGCTTTGATGCTGTTCTGAAGTTTCTGATCAGAGCAGCTCTTCGGCAGCTAATCGATTAACCGCCTCTCGGAGTCGATCCTTGCTATTAGCGTAGGAAATGCGTGCATATCCTGGCGTTCCAAAGGCACTGCCGGGGACAGTGGCAACATGGGCCGTTTCAATGGCCGTCTCACACCATGCGTGGTCGTCTTCGGCAACAGGAATCATCATATAGAATGCCCCCTCTGGGGTCTGCATCTCGATGCCCTGCTCTTCAAGAAGATCGAGCAAGAGATCACGTCGCTCCTCAAAGGCATTGACCATTGTTTCCACCGCCCGATCCGTGTTTTTAATCGCCTCAATCCCTGCCCGTTGAACGAAGTTTGCTGCGCATGAAACTGAGTGTGACTGGAGCTTCCCGGCCTGATCGATAATTGGCTGTGGAGCAGCAAAGTAGCCAAGCCGCCACCCTGTCATTGAGTAGGTCTTGGAGAATCCGTTAACGGTGATTGTCCGATCTGCCATGCCCGGGAACGTCCCCAGACTCGTTGGGTCAACGCCATAGGCGACTTGATCATAAATCTCGTCACTGACTACCGTTACATCGTGTTCAACGGCAATGTCACTGAGTTTCGCTAAAGCATCGTCTGAAAACACCACCCCAGACGGATTCGACGGCGAGTTGACAATCATCAGCTCTGTCTCATCTGAGACAGCCGCGGTAAGGTCATCGATGGCCGGCTCTAAGGCAAAATCATAGGCCGCTAAATCAACACGATTCAGGCTTCCTCCAGCGATTTTGACCATGGCCTCGTATGATACCCAGGCCGGGTCAAGCAGTACGACCTCATCGCCATCGTCGATGAGCGTGTTGACAATCTCAAATAGCGCCTGCTTTCCTCCTGGTGTGACCATCACCTGGTCTGCATCATATTCAAGTCCCGACTCTGCAAGTCGGTCGGCGATTGTTTCACGGAGCTGTGGGATGCCCTGGGAGGCCGTATATCCCGTATGCCCCGCGTCGAGTGCTTCCTTCCCCGCTTCGACAATGTTTGCAGGAGTATCGAAGTCGGGTTCCCCAACGCTCAAATCGACCACATCAGCACCTTCGGCCTCAAGTTCAGATGCCTTCGTACTGATCGCTAACGTGGCGCTCGGTTCAACCCGTTCGACGCGAGCTGCAAAGTCCATCGGATATATCTCTAACGAGCAGCCTCTTACCGGTTGCGACCGCCGGTGCTGTCATGTCGGCGTATGCTCCCTACTGTAGCTCTTCGACCAGTGCGACAGCATCATCGACGGTCCGTTGACCGATATCAGTTCGTTCATGCGCCTCAGCGCCGCTCATTCCTGGACCGGTAATCCCCATCGCGATCGGGGTGTCTCGATCCCGTTCGACAGTCGCAAGTTGGTTTACGGTTGCCTGAGCGATGACCTGGTCATGATCAGTATCGCCTGTGACAATGGCGCCAAGTACCCCAACCGCGTCGATGTCATCACGACGTGCAAGCCGATCAGCGGCCAGTGGCGTGTCGTATGCTCCAGGCACATGGTATGTTTCAACGATCGTTACCGCCTGCTCTGCAGCACGCTCACGAGCGTTGGCCTCCATTTGCTCGGTCACTGATCGATTAAACTCCGCAACGACCAGTCCAAGTTGGATCATATCGCAGTGTATCTGCCGTGGCTAATAGTCCTGGGGGAATGCTTTTGCCTCCGCTGTCATAATCCAGTATATGCTGTCTGCCCTCCACACACCACTTGTGGTATTCGGCGGATCAATTGGTATTGCCGCGTTACTCGCGGTACTCTTGTTAATTATTGTCACGATCTACAGTATGGTTGAGATCGTTGATGCATATGAAAAGCGAGCGCTCACCGTCTTTGGTGAGTACCGGAAGCTTCTGGAACCGGGGATCAACTTTGTTCCGCCATTTGTCTCTCGTACGTACCGTTTTGATATGCGGACGCAAACCCTTGATGTTCCACGTCAGGAGGCTATTACCCGAGACAACTCTCCGGTGACCGCGGATGCTGTTGTCTATATCAAGGTCATGGACGCAAAGAAAGCCTTTCTTGAAGTTGATGACTACAAGAAGGCAGTCTCTAATCTCGCGCAAACAACGCTGCGAGCGGTGCTTGGCGATATGGAACTGGACGATACGCTGAACAAACGCCAGGAAATCAACGCCAAAATCCGCCGTGAACTGGACGAACCGACCGATGAGTGGGGGATCCGTGTTGAGTCCGTTGAGGTCCGTGAGGTCAACCCCTCACAGGATGTCCAAGAGGCCATGGAACAACAGACCTCCGCGGAGCGTCGCCGTCGAGCAATGATTCTGGAAGCCCAAGGTGAACGCCGTAGTGCGATTGAGAAGGCCGAGGGTGACAAACAGTCGAATATTATCCGAGCTCAAGGAGAGAAACAAAGCCAGATTCTGGAAGCCCAGGGTGACTCCATTTCGACGGTATTACGTGCCAAATCTGCTGAGTCGATGGGTGAACGGGCCGTCATTGAGAAAGGTATGGAAACACTGTCCGAAATCGGGCAAGGAGAGTCTACGACATTTGTTGTGCCTCAGGAACTCTCCTCGCTTGTTGGACGTTACGGCAAACATCTGACGGGGTCGGATGTTGAAACTAACGGCGATGTCCTAGATAGTCTTGACTTTGATGCGGAAACGAGAGAACTCCTTGGCCTTGATGATATTGAGGAGATCATCTCGGAGATTGATGAGGAGGCGGAAATGGATATTGAACAGATGGAACAGGAAGCTGAGGCGATCAAAGCCGGCACCACAGACGAGGAGATCAAAAGTCCGGATGAGGTTATCGAAGAGGTCGATGCGGAGTCACCGGAACTTGAATCAGAAATCGAATAGACCCCTTTCGGTGCCCACAACGTAACAATACATAAGACCCAGGCCCCTGTATTATTCATTACCCTAAATGTCTGACCGGACCGTAGACGAGGACAAGCGGGCGACGCTTCGTCGATTTGCAGCCGCTGGCGCCGTCATGTCAACGGGGCTGGCCGGTACCGCTGCCGGTAGTTCTGAAAGCGACACCAGAGAAGCCATCCTCGGCTACGTTACCCGTACTCCCGGCGCTCATTTCTCAAAAATCCGTGATGATCTCAAACTCGGGACCGGGGAAACACAGTATCATCTCCGATATCTCCTTGATGAGAATATTCTTATCGAAGAGGCAGATGGCGAGTATCGTCGGTATTTCCCGGTTGACCGGTTTGATCAGCGTGAACGGATCGTTTTGTGTTACCTCCGGCGTGACACTCCACGTCGAATGCTTCTTGCCTTACTCGAAACCCCCGGTCAGTCCGGTGTTGATCTAGCAGCAACCGTTGGTGTCGCACGCTCAACGATTAGTGCACACATGGGAGGGCTTGTTGATGCGGGGCTCGTCACACGCCGAGATGGATATCACGTGCAACACCCTGAAACTGTGCTCACATTGATTCTCAGGTACGCTCAGTCATTTGACGCTGATACGGTTGCGTTTGCTCAGTCGGCAGATGAGCTACTGCAGTACGCTCCACCCTCATAGCATTTTCCAGATAAAAAAGACTGCCGTACGGACTGCTCTGTGACTCTGCTAATCAGACCGCGGCCGGAGTGCCGGTTTCGTCATTGTCAGCCGCTTCGAGCAACTCCTTGTACCGGTTTCGGATCGTTACCTCCGAGACGTCGGCAACTTCGCTTACCTGATTTTGCGTTACTTTCTCGTTTGTCAGCAGGGAGGCAGCATAGACGGCTGCTGCAGCCAGCCCAACTGGGGACTTACCGCTGTGGATTCCGCGGTCGCGTGCTCGTCCAAGCAGGTCTCGGGCAGTCCGGTCAACTTCCTCGGAGAGCTCTAGATCGGAGACAAACCGGGCTACATACTGTTTGGGGTCAGCCGGCTGCACCTCAAGATTCAATTCACGGACGATATACCGATAAGTCCGGGTGAGTTCCATTTTATCGACCCGGCTTACCTCCGTAATCTCATCGAGACTCCGTGGTGTGTTGGCCTGTCGGGCTGCCGCATAGAGGGCTGCTGTTGCCACACCCTCAATCGATCGTCCTGGGAGGAGATCCTCATCAAGAGCCCGCCGATAGATCACTGAGGCGGTCTCACGGACATTGTCAGGCAGTCCAAGTGCGGAGGCCATCCGGTCAATCTCACCGAGTGCCTGCTTGAGATTACGCTCTTTTGAATCGCGGGTGCGGAACCGCTCATTCCAGGTCCGCAGCCGCTGCATCTTCTGTCGCTGACGCGAACTCAACTGGCGACCGTATGCATCCTTGTCTTGCCAGCCAATATTTGTCGACAGCCCCTCATCGTGCATCATCTTTGTCGTTGGGGCGCCGACACGGGATTTCTCATCCTTTTCTTTGGCGTCAAAGGCTCGCCACTCAGGACCATGGTCAATTTCATCTGACTCAACGACGAGACCACAGTCTGCGCAGATTGTCTCGCCGTGTTCCTCGTCGGTCCGAAGTTTACCGCCACACTCCGGACAGTGGTCGACACGTTCGTCTTCAGTGTCCTCTGTTTGGCTTTCAGTTTGGGTGCGCTCGTCTGTTCGGGATCGGATTGGTTCGTTACTCATGATGGGGGAAATAGGACGGGGATTGATAAGCCGACGGTGGGGGAGTCGGAGTCCCCGACTACCTAACGCATAGTAAGCTATCCAGACGTATAAATCCATCGCAGATTGGTATATATCTGTCGCTACTCCACGTATGAACGTTTCGGAGTCTGCGGCGATGCCGGTGGCCCCTCCCGTATATATACCCCACCAAAATGATCGGGGACATCATCGGCTATACGGTGAACAGGTCTCCCTCTGTTGGGACCGCAAGTATGCCAATCCGGGCTCCGGCATCAAGCCATGCATGACCGTAGGAAAACGCCGCTAATGCATTCACTGGATCATCTTGTGATCGGAAATGACGGCCGTCTTCTAAGTACGCCTGTGCCATCCTGACACAGGCCGTTGCTCCCTCCTCAAGTGGTGTCTCCGCTGGTACGGCCACCGTCGCAGCTTCAAGTGCCTCTTCAAGTAACTGCTCGTAACGTGAGACCTTCTCGGTTAGATCAGCTGGCATATGCCCCGTACGGTCGCCAGCATCATAATTGTACAGCGCGGCCCTCAGTGAGTTCAGTTAGGGGTCTTACAGTTCGAGCGGTCATCGGGCACAGAACGCTGTTTCTTGCCTTGTCGCTGGTGTGAGGCGCCTGTAGGCGGTTCGACGGGCTTAAGTGCGCGTTTGGCCTCCCTGCAAGTAGACAGGCATCGCCTGTTGTCGACCCGTAGGAGCGAAAGCGCACTACGGAGGTGAACAATGGCAGATCAGGATATCGAGACCGCAGTTTCTCGCGCGCTTGAGGAGTCACCCGACCGAAACTTTACTGAATCGGTCGATCTGGCGATCAATCTGCGCGATTTGGACCTTAGTGATCCGTCTAATCGGATCGACGAGAGTATCGTTCTTCCAGCCGGAACAGGACAAGAGACGCGTGTTGTTGTGTTTGCCGAGGGCGAAACAGCCCTTCGAGCCGAGGAAGTGGCTGATGATGTTCTTGACGCTGATGAGTTAGCTGATTTGGGTGATGATACATCCGAAGCCAAGGACATCGCCGAGGCGACCGACTTTTTCATTGCCGAGGAAGCGATGATGCCCGACATCGGTCGCTATCTTGGAACCGTCCTTGGCCCGCGTGGAAAGATGCCGACCCCACTTTCCCCCGATGACGATGTTGTCGAGGTCCTCAATCGGATGCAAAACACCGTTCAGGTCCGCAGTGGTGAACGGCGAACGTTTCATACGCTTGTTGGCGCCGAGGACATGTCCGCTGAGGAAGTCGCCGACAATGTTGACGTAATTCTTCGCCGTCTCTATGCTGACCTTGAGAAAGGCCCCCAGAACGTCGACTCGGTTTACGTGAAGACAACGATGGGTCCGGCCATTGAGGTGGTTTAAGCATGAGTGCCGAACGAAAAACTGAGACAATCCCCGAATGGAAACGCGAGGAAGTGGCGGACATCGTGGAGATGATCCGTTCCTACGAGAGCGTTGGTGTTGTTGACATTGCCGGTATCCCGAGTCGTCAACTACAGGACATGCGGCGGGAGCTTCACGGCACCGCCGAACTGCGTGTCAGCCGTAATACGCTGTTAAAACGCGCTCTTGAGGAAACCGATAATGGGTTTGCCCAACTCGCCGATACCGTTGGGGGACAGGTTGGACTTATTGGCACCAACGACAACCCATTTGGGCTTTACCGTCAGCTTGAGGCCTCAAAGACTTCAGCACCCATTGGAGCCGGCGAAGCAGCTCCAGACGATATTGTTCTTGAAGAACAGGACACCGGTATTGACCCCGGGCCGTTTGTCGGCGACCTGCAACAGGTCGGTGCCTCGGCGCGGATTCAGGGCGGGTCAATCCAGATCACCGAGGATAGCATTGTCTGTGAAGCTGGTGAATCAGTCTCACAGGATCTGGCGAATGTCCTTGGTGAACTTGGGCTTGAACCCAAGGAAGTTGGGCTTGATCTCCGGGCCGTCGTCTCTGATGGCGTCCGGTTTGGCCCCGAAGAACTTGATATCGACATCGAGGAGTACCGCGACGATGTGTCATCGGCCGCTGCCCAAGCACGGAACCTCTCGGTCAATGCTGCTGTACCAACCGATCGGACAACACCAACGCTGCTGGCAGCCGCCGAAAGCGATGCAACAAGTCTCGGCCTCGAAGCCGCCATTGCCTCCCCGGCATTGGCGCCTGACCTCATTGGCCAGGCTGACGCCCGTGTCCGTGCCTTAGCCGCAGCTATCGACGATGAAGAAGCCCTTCCCGAAGCGCTCCAGGACATCGACGAGCCCGGAGGTGCCTCCACTGAGGAGTCACAGGCGGATGCCGACGACGACGAAGACGAAGAGACCTCTGAGCCTGCTGCTGAGGACGAAGACGATGATGACGAGGACGACGGAGACGATGCCGCCGCCGGCCTCGGCAACATGTTCGGATAATGATTAACTGTGTATCGCCAGCTGATCGACTAATCAACCTACCATAACATACAACAGACTCATGGAGTACATTTACGCAGCCCTCATCCTGAACGAGACCGACGCAGAGATCAACGAAGCAAACCTGACGGACGTGCTTAACTCCGCAAACGTCGACGTGGAGGAATCCCGCGTCAAGGCGCTTGTGGCGGCACTTGAGGACGTCGACATTGACGAAGCTGTCGAAGAGGCAACGGCTGTCGCTGCCGGTGCTGGCGGCGCTGCCACAGCCACCGAGACTGATGACACCGAGGAGGAAGCTGAGGCCGAAGAAGAAGAGGAAACTGAAACCGAGGAAGACGAGGACGACGACGAGGACGACGACGCCGCTGGCGAAGGCCTCGGCGAACTGTTCGGATAACGAGTCTCAACATCTTTCTCTTTCGTGTTCTTTTTGCCCTGCAGCGACTGCTGTGTGTCCACAGGCTCATAGTATAATGTGCACCGACGGCCGGTGTGGGAATTGATCCGGTTGTTATGCCTGTCTTCGGTGGGGTGTTCGTGCTGGCTGTGCTTGGTGGCACAGCTCTTGGAACGATCAGTGGACTCGTTCCTGGATTGCATGTTAATAATTTTGCGCTGATGCTGGCGTCAGCAGCCCCGATGCTCCCCGGTGACCCATTGCTTCTTGGCGCAGCCATGCTGGCAGCCGGCGTTACACACTCGTTTTTGAATGTGATTCCAACATTGGCTATTGGCGTGCCTGATGCTGAGATGGCTCCAATGGCGCTTCCCGGCCATCGACTTGTACTCGAGGGCCGCGGCCCTGAGGCATTACGACTTTCAGCACTTGGGAGTGGCCTGGCTGTTCTCCTTGCTGTCCCCCTAGCGATCCCACTCACAGCGCTGATTGAACATGTCTATCCGGTTGTTTCAGAACATATTGGACTTGTCCTCGGTGCTGTGGTACTCGGACTTTTAGCCTCTGAATCAACGCGTCGTAGTCGTCTTGGTGGCGGACTTGCATTTCTGCTAAGTGCCGGATTAGGTGCTGCTACGCTTAATCTCTCGCCGGACGCCCCATTAGAAGCCGGCGGTATCCTTGCACCGCTGTTTGCCGGCCTCTTCGGTGCTCCAATCTTACTGGATGCTATGGCCGGCGATGGGGTGCCAACCCAGACCAATTGTGAGGTCGCCGTCTCACGCCGCCGTATTTTGCTTACCGCCGGTGCGGGGGCAATCGCTGGGGCTCTTGTTGGCTATCTTCCGGGCATTTCAGCCGCCATTGCTGCGGTCGCTGTACTGTTTGTTCTCCCCGGTGGCGTTGATGATCGCGGCTATGTTGTTGCCACAAGCGGTGTTGATACGGCCAATGCGATTTTTGCTTTGTTTGCGCTTACCACTATTGGGCAACCACGGACCGGCGTTATGGTGGCCTTTGAGGAGCTTACTCCTCCCCTTGTTCTACCGTTGCTCATTGGAGCGATTCTTATTGCCGGTGCTGTTGCTACGCTGCTAGTCGTTTTACTGGGCGACCGCTATTTATCAGCTGTTGGTCAACTTGATCCGGTACTCCTCTCAGCCGGTGCTGGTCTGTTATTGATCGTTCTCTCCGGGTTATTCGCTGGCGGTGTCGGGATTGCTGTGTTTGTAGTGGCAACCGTGATTGGACTGGTCCCCGTCCGCTGTGGTGCCTACCGCGTTCATCTCATGGGCGTGTTAATTGGCCCCATTATCATTGGAGTCTGAAAGAGTTATACCCGCCTACCCGGAAGGTACCAGTATGAGTCGTTCCCGTCAGCAGGAGGCACATACGTGTGTCACCTGCGGAATCGACATTACCGGTACCAATGCCGCCTCGTTTGACTGCCCGGAGTGTGGCACTCGCATTCACCGATGTGGAAAGTGTCGCAAGCAGAGCAACCTCTATCAGTGCCCTGATTGTGGCTTTACAGGACCATGAGCAAGGTTGCTGCCCAGATCAAGGTCATGCCGGTTAGTCCGGATATCGATCTTGACGAGCTCCAAGAACGACTTGAGCGTGTCCTTCCGGAAGGGGCCAAAATCAGCAACGTCGATCGGAACGATGTCGCGTTTGGACTTACTGCCTTGCTCCCGACCGTCATTGTTCCCGACGACGCCGGCGGTACCGAAGCTGTTGAGGAGGCCTTCAGTGGAATTGATGTCGTCGAAAGTGTCGAAGTACAAAACGTCGGTCGCCTCTAGTCTTCAGCGACTAATCCATCCTCCACAATCTGGAATGTCTTTGTAGCACCAGCTTCCTGCGAGCGGTGCTTTTCAAGTGTCGCTCGTCGATTTCCTCCTCGAAACCGGTCAAGCCGAATGATTGTCCCCGTCCAGTGATCAAGTGTATGCCCCCCAAGTGGGCGTGTTCGATCACTGTCGGGATCAGTGTAGACTTGATTTGTCACAAGCACCGCCAACTGTTCCCGACGGGCTAGCGACAGCAGGTGTGTGATCTGATTTGCGACCGACCGCAACGCCTCCCCGTTGGTTGTTTCTTTGTTCTGCTGTAATCGATAAAATCCCGTTGCACTGTCAAGAACAACAAGATCCACCGTTTCTGCAAATGATTCGACGTCTTTAACAGCTGTTTGCTGCTGTTCGAAGTCATACACCTCCTTGATTATGACCCGATCAGCGACTGTCGTCGCAGCCACATCAGCACGTTCAGCCCGTGGTGTGATGACTTGATCAAACCGCTCCATCGAAAGTCCTTCAGTATCAATATAAACAACCGATCCCCCATGTGTGGCCGTCTCAGCGGTTGCACTCAAGGCGATATTTGTTTTGCCAGCCGCCGGCGGCCCATAGACCTGTGTCACTGTCGCTCGCTCAATTCCGCCATCAAGTAACGCATCAAGCGGCGCACAGCCAATTGGAATCGGGTCGGACACGCCTGCATGCTACGCGAGGGGACGCAAAAAGGACTCGTCTTCGACGGCGAACTCAAATATCCGGCTGACGTACCTGTCGATGATGATTGTCGTCGCGACCGAGGATTTTGAGGTTTATCACGATGTTGTTGGTGAACTTCGTACCCGAGAGGCGACGTTTACCACCGTTCAACCAACTGGTGGGTTTCCCCCAGATACCGCCGTTATTATTACTGGGCCTGATGATGACGTTCAATCGGCCGTTACAGATCGCGACTGGGAGCGTGAGCCTGATATCCTTCGTGCATCTCCTGACCGAGTTACCCGCGTTGTTGACGCCGCGTTGTTGCGGCTCCGATCGGACACTACAGACTCGACAGAGGGCGCGGGACGCGTGGTCGTTGGCGTTGACCCGGGCAAATGCCCTGGTATTGCTGTCTTACTTGATGATACAATTGTTGCCGCGCATCAAGTCCCCCGTTCAGATGTTGCTGCCGTTGTTGAGAAGGCAGTTGCCGGAGCTAGCGATCCGCTGGTCCGAGTCGGTGACGGTGCTCGCCGCCATAGCTCCCGACTTATCGATGCCATCGATACGGCCCCTGTTGAGTTAGTCGATGAAACCGGAACCACACCAACCCTTGGTCCTGGCGCTGGGGGTACCGGCGATATCTTAGCAGCAGTCAACATCGCTCGTCGTGATGGTGATCGCATTCACTCCCGCCAGATCGATCCGACTGCAGGCGAGGTACAGCAGATCAAGGATCGAGCTCGCGAACAGTCTGCTACTAATCGTGCGATTGATGATGCGCTTGCCCGTCAGGTAGCCCGTGGCACATTAACCATTGAGGAGGCCCTTGAGAAACACGCCGAGCAGTAGCAGGCGATTTCACAGGTGGTACAAGGCGGATGCCACGGGGCTTGACCCCGGAGCAGTTCACCGTTCGCCGGCCATCGTATCAAAGAGCAATTCAATGAACCCATCATCAAGATGGCTTTGATCAATCTGTCCGCCACCCATCCGTGCGTGCCCTCCGGCTCCCGAATTGGGGATACCCTCGGCAACGGCTGCGAGGACATTTCCCATATGGACCCGATCATCGTGTGATCGTCCTGAGAGATGTGTAATCCCCTTGTGTGTCCCAAACACCACTACAGCGGTAATCCCCTCAAGTCCAATAAGCTCCTCAGCGGCTTGTGCAATTGCATCGACATTTGACACTGTCCCAACATCGGCCACACAGTATGGCGGTCTGACCATGCGCTGTGTAATCGCCCGTGCCTTGACATCAAGCATCTCTGCGTCTACCTTTGGGTTAGCGATCCGGCGCAGTAACGTCTCATCGACCCCCGGGTAAAGAAACTCACAGGCGTCAAATTCCGCCGCTGTACAGCCGTTTGTAAGGTGGTCCGTATCGGCCTGAATCCCATATAGTATGCCGGTGGCGACAGCCGGTGGGATCCCCTCCGGAGCTGCGGTTGGGTCCGATGAGGGAACGGGATCGTACCCAATCGCATCGAGATACTCAGCAACAATACTAGCACAGGCTCCATATCCCGGTCGGACATCAGTAAATCGCTCTCCAGTTCCATCTCCCGGATGGTGATCGATTACCGCCAGTGGTGTCACATCATCGGCGCCATCAAATCCTCGTGGCTCGTTGTGATCAACCAGCAGCACATTCTCTGCGGCCAGGTCGGCTTTGGTATCGATGCGATCAAGATCGAGATCAAGCACCGCCCGAAAGGCGCGATTCTCGTGGTGTCTAATCTGACCGGAATACTGAATTGTCACATCAACCCCTGTTCGGGCTGCAAGCAGTTGCACGCCAAGGGCACTCCCCATTGCATCCGGGTCCGGGTTGTCATGTAAGAGAATTACCACCGTATCGATATCCCTGAACAACCGGCGTAATCGTCGCCCCGGCCGTCGGTGCTGTTTGATGACCTGTCCGCCGGCATATCCTCCCGCCCCGACAACGGCCAACAACAGGACTGCCGCAAGTGTCGGATCAATTCCAAGCGCTGCAAGTCCCTGCTGTGTGATCTCCCCGAGCCGATCAATCACCCCGGCTACAAACACCTGTTGACTATTTGGGGCGGTCATGGGTCACATACTCTGGCTACCGATGCTCGGCGATGACATGTTCAATTGTCGCATACTCGGCCAGTGTCATTGCCTTTTTGCCTATGAGTTGTTGTTGCAACGCTGTTGCTGAGGTATCGATGAAATGCCGCTGTTGGCATTCCTGTGCCACCGTCGATACATCAATTCGGGCCATGACCATCCCAATAATCAACATATCACGAGCATCTGCCGCTACCGTTGCCGGCGCCTGGCGATCGCTCACCTGTGCTGCTGCCTCTGTAATAGTCACTGTTTTGTCCCAAGGGGCTTCGCTCGCTTTATCATCGGCTGTCGTAGCGGTCGCGGTTTCGGAGCGAAGCCATGCAAGATATCGATCGGCTCGCACCTCCGCCGAGGGAGCGGCTGTTGTCGTTCGATCGCCACGGAGCACACCATTTCGCTTTGAGATTGATATGTATGTGCCTTATCCCTTTGTCCGATCAATTATCCTGGCATTGGAAGGCAGTCACCCGTCCAGCCATCAGAACACGTGACGGCATCGCTGTCCGTATTTCCAACTCCTGATGGAGCCGGAACACCAACGATGATGACTGTCCATGTCTCAAAGGATACCCGTTCTGCGGTGCCAAGTGTCTCTGGATGTCCGTCTCCGGTCACATCATACCGCACTAGGTCGCCATCGCGGACATAGGTCACTTGGCCTCCGGTTTCCGGGGCCCCACGCGGCGACCGAAGTGCGACCGTTGGATATTCGCCCCGAACCTGAATCGCCCAGCCATTGACCGTCGCCCACCAGAACCCCGGCTTTGGCAACATCGGAACGCCGGCAAAGGTCATTGACAGACTGCCATTTAACCGGTCATCAAGACGCTCGGTCACATTCTCGACTCCAGCCGTTACCGCCTCTGCCGTAACGTCTTTCGTGATTTCCTGACTCAATTCAATGACATTTGATACTGGCCCCTCCGGCACAGTGGTCTCCTCGGCTGTCATCGCATCGCCAAGGGCTACCCGTAGCCCAGTGGCAATTCGATCCTGCTGGGTCGTTTGATCTGTTACTGCCGCTGCAATTGCATCAGCGGCTGTTCCATCCTGTATGGCCATGACTCGTGTTGCTGGACTGTGCCACTGGCGCAATCCCGTAGCAACAGCTTGCTTGCGCTCGGCTGGCCCAAGATCGGTTGTCCGGGCCAGTTCAGCAACTGCTGCTGCTTCTATCGGAGCCAGACTCTGTTTCACTTCCATCCGCAGTGTTGCCCGCTCCTGTCGTAGCGACGGTGTCATAAGCTCCTCAGGTACTCGATTTGCTGCCTGTAAGGCCTCCGCGGCTGTTGGTAACGACACAGCATCCCCGACAAAGAGTCGATCCAGTACTGTATCAGTCACCTCCTCAACCGGTAACGACGCGACTGTAACCATGCGTGTTGATACCGGATACTGTGTCCCTGCGATCTCCCCTCGCGGTCCAACTTCTGTCACGCCCTTTCGTGTCGGGTATGACGGCTCGGTTTCGACGGCGAGTGTCAGATTTGACACTGGTGGATCCCCGCTGATTGGCTGTGCCTCTGGACGCATATATTCCGCTCCGGCCATCAGAACCTCATCGATCGCTTCTTGTGACCCAGCAACAGCCGTGTCAAGCTTTCCAAGGACAGCGTCTTGAATCTCATTTGTATCCTCTACATTGGTTCCAAGTTCAGTACACACCTGGTCAATGTAGGCTGCTCGTGTTGCAATCAGTGCTCGATGCGGTCGATTCTGATACTGTGGAGGCGGGTCAATCATCGCCTCTTGACGCTCGCGTATCGCCGCCTGTAGATCCGCTGCCGGTGTAGCTTCAGTTACAGCTTGCCTTCGATCGGCCGTGACACTAATCCGACGCACCTCCTCTCGCAATGTGGCGACATCCTCGTAGACCCACTCCGAGACGGCTGTTGGTGGCTCAATATTGACTCGTGTTATCTCTGTCTCAAGCTCGTCCCGTACCGCCTGAGAGGCAATCTGATCCCCACCCCCGCGACTGTGGATCAGCACATCCTCGACCCGCGTGGCTGCTGTCGGTGCTGTGATCCCAGCAGGCGGATTTCCAGCAGCCGCAATGTCTGCAATCGGTCCGTCTGCAACATCCGGTATCGGTGCCGGACGTGCGTGAGTTGCAATTCCAACAGTGTATTCCTCGTCGTATCGTTTTATCCGTTCAGTTTCGTTGTTCCCATCACTCCAGGTTTCGGTAACGATCCGTTCGGCTATGACCATCCGCCCCATAGTATCAAGCTGTTCCCACTGTCCGTGTGCTGATGGCCCACGCTGCTCAAACGGCTTGACCGCTTGTACCGAAACCTCTTCTTCGACATCAGTACGCGACCAGCCTGCTTGTGGACGGGGCTCATGCTCCCGTAGCTTCACACTTTGGCGCGTTGTGGTGACCGCTAGTTTCGCCTCAACGTCGTGTGCCTGTGAAACAATGGTTTCGATACTCCGGTCGTCGGTCAACAGCCGCTCAAAGGCACGGTCTGCCGCCCGTCCGACTTCGACAGTGTCGGTTGTTGTCGCTTTTGTTGGTCCCTCAATGCCTGTTGCCCCGCTGTTGGGGTCCGGCAATCCGGCAGCTGCCAGTCCCTGCCAGTCCGATGGAAGCATATCCTGTGTGCCTGCTTGCAGTGTTGCCCGGGCAAGTCCCCGCTCGGCGTCTGGATCACTCGTTCCAAATGCGACCCGTTGTTGATCGATCGCACTGCCAGCGGCTGCTAATTCGATATGGCGATGATCAATCACATCTTCGATCGGTGCTCCGGAAGCCTGTGCCGCCCCCCGGACCCATCCCATTGCATACAAACGACCTGTGATTCCTCTACCAAGACCTGGCCCAGCAACGGGACTTCGATTCATGCGCGTCTCAAATGTCGCTACCCGATCATGCATTGTGAGCACCGGCGTCGCGACAGTCACATTCAGTGTCTGCTGGCGTTGGGTGACCGGATGCCCCCCTTCGGTAACCGTGATGGTTATATTCTCGATGCAAACGGAAACCGAGCCGTTTCCAGCCGTCTGTACGTGTGTTCGATCATACGCCATTCGCGCGGTTTCGGGGCCGGTAACAGCCGGGAGTGAGGCCTGTCCCTGCTGTCCTCGTACCTGCTGTGTCACTCCTTGTAGCTGCTCTCTAGTGTTGAGATACACGAGTAACTCAACGTATGAACGAAAGGGACGTTCCTGTTCAAGCACCTGCCCAAATCCGGAGGGCTCAACAACAGGGTGTGCAGCAGCGTAGGCTCCGGCGGTCTTGGTAGCGTCTCGAAGCACCGTCTCGGTGGCCGCAACAGTTCGATCAACCGTAACAGCCGGCCCACGATCAACTGTGCCATTGTCATACGGAACAGCGGCAATTGTCGCTGCACTTACTAGCAGTAGGACGCCAATAATCGCAAACGGGACTCGTCCCCGGCGATCGACGGTAAATGTTGGTCCTCGATGCATTATTCCCACGTCTGTACAGTAATCCGCACGGTCGTCGGTTGACTTTTCGACAGTGTTGTCCGGTTATACCGTTGCTCAAGCCGTGATGCAAGTGCCCTCGCGAGGTATGTATTCGCCTTTGTTGCCGTTTCCGCCCGAATAGCTGGGGCTGGATCAACACCGAGTGTCGCGCCAAGTGATCGGTATCGCTCACGCACAATCTGTGCATCCTCACCTGGCGATGACAGCGCCGTCTCCATACGCGATGGCGGGCAAAGCACATCGATCGTCGCTTTTGCAACAGTGTATGAAACGTTTGAATGTTGATCTATGTGGCTTGGTTCACCAACCGGCACTGCGATTCGTGCAGCATGCACATCCGCAGTCGGCGGCGGCGTTGGACCGACCGTCACATGACCGGCGATAGCCCCGCCTGCAACGGGCCGCCACTGAGCATGCAGTGCTGTCCTCCCATCAACACTTGCGACGATGTTTGTTGCAGCACCGGTTGCCTCACGGGTATACTCCTGATCGGGTGTCAACTGCTGGCCGTCAAGTGTCGCCTCGGCGATGGCGGCCGACGCAAGGACGCGGGCAACAGTCCCGTGGTCGGTTCGTGACCGATTATATGTCTGCTCCGGTGGTCCAGCCGCATAGGTCATCGCCTCCGTGCTTGTTCCCAGTACGGTCGCGGCATCAGCTGCGTGGTTTTCCGATGGTGATCGATCAGGTGCATAGACAAGTAATCCAATAGCTGTGCTCAATAAGAGAAGACACAACGTCACATCCAGTACCGTACTAACCCCTCGATCGCACGTGTGGCGGTTATCAGACACGCCACACCGCCACCTGTAGTGTCCCTGGACGTTTGACTCCCGGTGCAACACGAACGCTTATCGACCGCGTAGCTGTCATTGCGGTCGATGGGGGTGTTGGTCCCTGTTGCCACTCTGATTCTAGTGTGTGTATCGTTACCGTTGCTTGATACCCATCCGGCGCAGGATCGGCCATTGTCTCCAGTGCCACTGGATCAACGGCGCCACCACTGAGTAGCGTGGCACTTGTCCGGTCAAGCGTCGGTTCAACAACTGATCGCTGATCGGTCGGGGCTGTGTCAATAAACACGCCGGCAGCCAATGACATTCCAATACAGACGGCAAAGACAGCGCTAATGGCTGCAAGCGGCTCTACCTGTCCACGCATGGCGGCTGTGAGCCGGGGTGTTTTGCTGTCACTTGGTGTTACCGTCATCTTAGGCAACTCCAACAAGGGTTACATTTGTTCCATCCCATGCTACCGACCGCACCATGAGCTGGTGCTCAACTGACTGCCAGTATGGCGTCCGCGTTCGCGCCTGCTCAAGCGCCCGATTGAACGCTGTCTTTGAGTCAAAGGTCTGCTCTGGTGGCTCTCCAGCAAGCACATCAGCCAAGTCTGTATGTGGTGTTACCGGAACGACTGGTCCAAATCGATAGGTTGCCTCGTCAATATGACCGTCACGATCGACTGCTATACGCTGTGTCCCAATTCGCACTTGGTCGGCAGTTACCGGGTGGCGACCGACGCTGGCGACAGGGCCAGCAGCAACGTCATCAATTGTATCCGCCACCGGTGTAGCTGATGGGGCTGCTGCGGTCGATAGTTGCAGTCCAACCCCGGCGATCACAGT
>JBEQBL010000001.1:0-30979 GCA_041639835.1 Salinarchaeum sp. | reverse complement strand
GAGTCAATCGGCGTAGAACTTGCAATGTCCCGGCCTCTGATCGACAACGGCTGGTTGCCGAAGAGTCGGCAGGTCGGTAAATCTGGACAGAAGGTCGATCCGGAACTGTATATTGCGGCTGGCATCAGTGGCGCACCGGAGCATCTTGAAGGAATGGAGGATGCGGAGACGATCGTCGCAATCAACAACGACGCCGAGGCACCGATTTTCGACTATGCCGACTATGGCATCCCGCATGACCTCTTCGAGGTGCTGCCGGCGATGCAAGAAAAGGTCTGACTGGACACAGCGTAGTGTCCGGTTGTCAGGACGTACTGATTAACAGCTCTTCATTGCTGATAAGCGCATAACCGTCCCCTAGCAACGCCTCAGTCGGTACGTCGGAGGTACAAGGCCAATGTCTCATCACGATCTTCAACACCGAGAAACTCATTTCCGGTCCGGGATGCTAACGCCGGAATATCCTCCTCAGCACCGGGGTCTGTTGCAAGAATCTCAAGTACCTCACCGTCTTTAAGCTCATCCAGCTCCGATTTTGTCTGTACAACGGGCATCGGACAGGTCAGTCCGGTTGCATCAAGCGTACGGTCGGCTGTGACTTCAACTGACATCGTACGTCACATGTCTAACAATCACAAACCCTAATCAAGCTTTCGTCGACCGGAGGTTCCGCCGGCTTAGACGGGTGATTTGGTAGCCGGTACCCCCAGAAATGTTCTCATGTCACAAACTTTTTACCGTTGGTATGTGGGTGATAGGGTACACTGCAGGGCGAGTCATGTCAATCTCGCTCCGGTAGCGCATCCAACGATGAGTTCAGAGACAGCCACCCCTGACCCGGAGTACAGTCCCCAGCAAATCGCCGATCTTGAGGCGGAGGTCAAGCAACTCCGTGAAGAGGTTGCCGACTTGCGGGAGACCGTCGACAACGATGTATCAAAGATGTCGATTATCGCGACCAAGGGGACCCTTGATATGGCCTATCCCCCACTGATTCTCGCATCGACGGCGGCAGCCTTTGGCTGGAACGTAACGCTTTTTCACACGTTCTGGGCGCTTGATATCTTGCACGAAGAGAAAATGGATAATCTCAAAATGAGTTCAACCGGACAGCCAGCCATGCCGGTCCCCAATATCATCGCCATCCTGCCGGGGATGGATCGGATGACCACATGGATGATGAACCGGCAGATCGACGATGTCGGAACGGCAAGTGTGAATGAACTGGTTGATACCTGTCTTGAGGCTGGCGTAGAAATACAGGCCTGTCAGATGACACAGGAGTTGATGGGATATGCGGACGATGACTTCTATGATGGGGTCACCACCGGCGTTGGCGCAGCCGCTGCCATTGATGAGATGGCTGATGCCGATATTCAGTTACTCATCTGACTCGCATCCCATCACGTGGCACCAGTACTTTACAACACTAGTTGTGTAATTCACTCAGATCAGCAGTCTCGCATCGAGAGTCATGAACTCAGAGAGCGATCACCACGATACGACATTTGGATCGACCGAGAACCATCCCCACCACAAGAACACACCATCCACGGAGAGTGTAACTGCCCAGCGGTTTGGCATTGCCGGTAAAACCGCTATCATCACCGGTGCCTCACGTGGCATCGGCCGGACAATCGCTGAACGGTTTACTGCAGCAGGCGCTGACGTTGTTATCTGTTCTCGAGCGGCAGATCGAATTGATCCGGTTGCGGAGACGATCAACACTACCGAGTCGCCGGGGACCGCTGTAGCCGTCGAATGTGATGTTCGAAACCGCGAAGCCGTTGACCGTGTGGTTGCAACCGCAATGGACGAATTTGGCGGGCTTGATGTGCTTGTCAACAATGTTGGTGGCATGTTCCAAGAGGCCTTTGAGGATCTCAGTTACAAGGGCTGGCGAACACTTGTTGAAATTAATCTTGATGGGGTGTTTCATCCAACGCAGGCCGCCGCTGAGTCCCTTGCCGCCGGTGGGGGGTCGGTAATTAACATCGCGAGTCTAGCAGGCGAGGTAGGAGCGGAATATATCAGCCCCTATGGCGCCGCCAAGGCTGGAGTGATGAATCTCACAACCAGTTTGGCGACGGAGTGGTCTGAGCGCGGGGTTCGAGTCAACTGTATCTCACCGGGATTTGTTGACACGCCCGGGATTGAGCAGGTTATGGATGTGACTGTGGATCTTGATCGAACCGATCCCAACCGGCGAATTGGCACTCCAGCAGAGATCGCTGATATCGCGCAGTTTCTTGCGAGTCCGGCATCGTCGTTTATGACTGGTGAAACAATCACGGCAAAGGGCGTTCCAACCCCGCTTGCAATCCCGGATGGGACAACAGGACGATAAGCATGTCAGAACATACGGCAGCAAACACGGCAGTGTCGGATGGCATGCCTCGACAGCCGGTGATCGTTGATGCAGCACGAACACCATTTGGTGCCTTTGAGGGAAGCTTACGCGAGTTACATGCACAGGATCTTGCTGCGATACCCCTCCAGGCACTTGCGGAGCGAAATGGGCTTAGACCACGGGATATCGATGATGTGATCTACGGTTGTGTCACCCCGGTCGACGATCAAGGGCTTAATATTGGTCGGTTGGCGGCACTCACCGCCGGACTTGGTGATCATGTCCCCGGAGTGCACGTCAATCGGCTCTGTGGTGCTGGTCAGGAAGCTGTTGCGATGGCCACCCGAACAGTTGCAGCCGGGGAGGCTGATATCGTGATCGCTGGAGGGGTGGAACATATGACCCGTGTCCCGATGGGCTCGGATGGAGCCGCCAAGGATGGCTATCTTGATCGGCATGCCGTGTCAGAGACATATTTCAACCACTATGATGAAATCATCGAGCAAGGCGAGGCAGCTGAGCGACTGGCGGCTGAGTATGGTTTTACCCGTCGTGAACTTGATCAACTGGCGGTTCGCTCTCAACGACGCTGGCAACGGGCCTGGGAGATGGGCCGATACGATGATCAGATTGTGCCCATTGAGACGACCCTTGAGGGTGAGCATATTTATCTTGAGACCGATGAGCACCCACGTCCGGAAACCGATGTGGAGGCACTTGGCGAACTGCCGCTTGCGTTTCGTGATCCCGGCAATGGAGTGCATCATGCCGGAAACTCCTCAGGCATTGTTGATGGGGCCGCGGCCACGATTATCACAACGCGTCGAACCGCGGCGAAGTACAACTGGGAGCCCATGGCAGAGATAATCGCGACCGATACTGTCGGCACCCATCCAAATGACATGGGCAAAGGACCAATCCCAGCAACTGAGTCGGTCCTTGGAACAACGGAGCTCGATCTCGCTGAGATTGACTTGTTTGAGGTCAATGAAGCCTTTGCAGCGGTCCTTGCTGCGTGGCTTGTTGAAACTGGAGTTTCCATTGAACGGGTCAATACACTCGGCGGAGCGATTGCTCATGGCCATCCACTTGGTGCGACAGGGGCGATGATGATCGGCAAGCTAGCACACGAGTTACATCGTGGCCATGGGACATATGCCCTTTCAACAATGGGCATTGGCTTTGGACAGGGAATTGCAACGGTCCTCCGACGGGTCTAATGCCCGTTGCTCGATAACATCCGGATACCGCAGGTATCGCTAACATCCCGGCACCCGACGGAGTGGAATGAACATCGAGTATCCGAGATGAGTAGCAGACCCAGGATGATCGGTAGCGGCCAAAATACCGAAACACTGCCATTTAATGCCTTGGTCTGACCTACCATAGTGTAGACGCTATCATGACTGACTCTGAGAAATCACACGACCAGACAGCAGCCACAGATCATGCAAAGATGGCTGAGGGCATCGTTCGCCGATTCACTGAAATCGCCCGTACTGTCGACCGACGCGATGCGGTTGTCTGGCAGGTCGATGCTGAGCGTCCGACAAATGTTATGCAGGATTCCAGCCAGTGTGGTGTGAACCCCGAGCAATGACGTGGACTGCCAAACTTGTTGAAGACGAGACCGTGCGTGAGGAGGCGGTTCGAGAGTTTACCCTACGTGTCATTCGTCGGGGGGCGGACCCGATTAATTACTGGCTGCTCCAAACTGTGCATGCTGATGGACCACTGACAATTGATGACCTGGCGGCCGACATCGGGCTAACAAAGGCAACGCTAAGCGAGCGTGTCAATGACCTTGTGCAAGTGGGGCTACTATCCAGATCACTAGACGGAGATGGTATCCAAGCAACGGTCCTAACGGAGGGGTATCTGGGCGTTGTTGAGGATCTCACTGGACGTGTCAGCGAGGCGATCACGGAGGAGGTCCCCGACGCACCTGAATCGCGTGTCTGAAACGACGATAAAAAGCGATGCTGCTTAGTGCGCTACGATGGTTACACGGAGGTGGCTTAGCCAATGAGTCGAATTGATCCGCCCCCGGAATCGGCAATTGACTCGGATGTAGAGGACTTATTCGAGCAGATTGCGGATATTCATGGACTTGTCCCAAACCAGCACCGCTTAGAGGCCCACTTTCCGTTACTACTACGGAGTCTCCTTGATCTTAACCGCCGGATTCTGCTTGCCGGTCAACTCGCTCCTGAGACGCTTGAGATTATCGCGCTTGTGCTGGCTGTTGAAATTGAGTGTGAGTACTGTCAGCACTATCATGCGGCGTTACTCGCAGAGCATACAATCTCCACTGAGGGGGTCGCACAGATTCGCGAGGACTGGCGCCAGTATGAGTTTACCGCCCGACGGCAGGCAATTATTGACTTTGCGGTCACGGTTAATACGGCGCCACACGCGGTTACCAGGACAGATATTCATCATCTCCGCGAGCATGGCCTTAATGAACAAGCACTCGTCCAACTTGTTCATTTCGTGTCACTTATGCGTGGTTATCATACGTTCAATATTGTGTTTGACACCGACCTCGATGCCCAGAACGGCTCATGGCTCGATTAATGTGATCGCCTAAACCGGGTGTACTTACGCGGCGGTAGCCCGAAGAATGGCCGTTGCGATATCTGCTGGTTCGACTCCCGGGCAGACAATCTCATGACGCTGAAGACTCTCGTCGATCATTGCTTCCAACTGCTCACGGACAACCGGACAGCCAATGAGATCAGTCGCAAGCTGTGCAAGCCCTGACTTGGGGAACACCTGCAAATCACCTGTGAGAAGTAGATCATCAATGACTTCCTCGGCTGTGAGCACCGTTGCATTGACTATTCCACCGGGGGTCTCACATTGACCCTCAGCGAGATGGGTCTTCGCTTTGAGTTTGCGACGACTCCGTCCCGAGGCCAAGCCAGTTCGTGCAAGCCAGTCAGGATCAGCTAATGTGTCACGATACGTATCAATGGCCGACTGCTGTTCATCTGTTGGGGTGGTTGGAGTCAGAGTCCAGTCAAGTTGGTCGGCAAGCGTCTCCTGAAACTGCTGCAAGATAGTTGTACGGTCCGGGACAGAAGTCAACTGCTCACTAATTGTCGTCATATTCGTCCGAAGTCCCTGACGAAAGGCTTGTTCGAACTCAGGTGATGGTGTTGGAGTCACCGAGACCATCGTCTCAATATCGAAATCAAACATGAATGAGCCAACAATCATAATCGCATCGTCAATACGACCAGCCCCAGTCCCGGCGATTTTTTGATCGCCAACGACGATATCATTAACCGGATCGTATTGTGCGTCGATTCCAAGGGCCTGAAACGTGTCAATGACCGGCTGGAGATAGCGTTGGAACAACGTGTTAGGGGCCGGGCACTTCGATGCCGGAAGAATAAAATGCCAGAACAGTTGATCCGCATCCAGCAAGACTGTTCCCCCACCGACATGGCGACGGTACACCGGTAGGTCATGACGATCGATTGCCTCCCGGTCAACGGCTTTGGCAAAGTCTTGATGAGCTCCAATGCACACATACTGGTCGGTCGGCGTTACGACATCGACAATGGGGTTGGCCGGTGGGGCAAGCGTCGCAGCAAGTCCGTGGTACACCGCCTGGCTTGTCGCCGGATCTGTGTGGCCAAAGTCGATAAACTGTGCGGCTGGCATATTGTGTGATACCGGCGCTACGGGACTAAGCACTCTCCCTCACAATCAGGGGATGTCGAACTGAGATCCCGAAGACAAGATCAGGAGCGAGGGATCACTCCGTTGTCATCCAGATCTGGAGTTGTCATATCGGCCGCCAGTAGGTCAAGGATGTCAACAACCGCAAGTTCCTCGTCGAAGGACTTGACAGCATCCGTATACATTGCCATATCCTTCGGGCAGGCGACGACAAAGTAATCAAGATCATCGATCTCAAGCGCTTCGTCAATACGCATGACACTGGGTCGGGTCTCAACATCGGAGGTATCCATATAGATCCGTCCGCCACCGGCCCCACAGCAGAAGGAGTCAGCCTTGTTCCGGTCCATCTCCTGGAGGTCGACACCTGTTGCGGTGATAAGCTCACGCGGCGCCTCAAAGACACGGTTGTACCGACCAAGATAACACGGATCATGGTAGGTGACAGTGCCGTCGAGTTCACCAGCAAGCTCAATGGTCCCCTCCGCAAGTAACTCCCGCAGAAGTGTTGTATAATGAATAACATCAGCTTCAAAATCAAGATCCGGGTACTCGTTCCGAAGGGTATTCAATACATGTGGATCCGTTGTGACAATCTGTTCGTAGTCACACTGATCAAGCGTCTCAACATTTTTCTCAGCAAGCATCTCAAAGAGGCCTTCCTCACCAACGCGTCGTACATCATTGCCCGCATTGACCTCATCCTCATACAGAATCCCCCAGTCAAGATCAGCAGCCTCAAACAGCCGAGCAAGAGTCCGGGCACGGGGCTTGCCAGTATCATGATAGGACGCATAGTCGCCGACAAACCACAGATACTCGACGGACTCGCGGCGGGCATCCGGCGGCTTGAAATCAAGTTCGCGAGACCACATCGCACGCTTCTTCCCTGATTCACCGAAGGAGTTCTCCCGCTGCATGAGATCCATTAACGTCCCTTGGAGATTGCTGTCTAACTCACCATCCTCAATAAGTGAGCGACGCATCTGCACAATCTGCGGTACATGTTCGATCCCGACCGGGCACACCTCGATACAAGATCGACAGGTCGTACACGCCCATAGTCGATCGCTACTGACTGTCTCATTGGTCACTGTGCCCCCATCAGTCGCCAATTCCTTGCGCATGTCAAGGATGAGATCCCGAGGTGACAGGTCTGTGCCGGCATTACGGGCGGGACACACCGAATGACAGCGTCCACATTTCGTGCAGGCATCGGCCTCAAGCAAATGCTTCCAGGAGAAATCCTCAACATCGGTGTACCCCTGAGCCTCCGGCGCGGTGTCGTCTGGGACTGTTGGGAGTCGGCGGCCGGCAGCGGAATCATGTAAGGCTAAACTGACACCACCTGTGAGCATATGGACGGCCTTTGAATACGGGAGATACGCCACAAAGCCAAGCGCGATCAGTGCATGGATCCACCAGACTGTCGCATATGTCTCAGCAAGTGAGCCCCAGTATACAGTCTCAAGAGCTGTTGCGAGGGGTGCCCCAACAGGATTCCATGGCCATGCCCATGCCGGCTGGTCAACCGCAAGCCGGATGCCCTCAATCAGGAAACCAGTGATACCGATTGCCAGTAGAAAGCCAAGAAAGGCCCAGTCATCAAGCCGCCAGCGACGGCGATCATCGTCAACATCGTCGACCCGCGAGAGGTCAAGACGGGGCACATCAAGAGCAACGCGTCGAAACAATGCCAGGCCAACACCAAGGACGAACAAAAGTCCAAAAACATCCACGGCAAGCTGATAGAGCAGGTAGAATGATCCCTCCCAGAACACCCGCGTGCCTTCGGCCGCGGTCAGTTCCGTCAGCCCAACCGCCTCGAAGAGATATTTGATCGGACCACTCGCGGGCATCAGAATATCAACCTCAATAAGCAGGATTGTTGTCGCAACAAACAGCGCTAAAAACCCCCAAAGCACCAGCATATGCATAACACCCGCGTAGGGATTATTGTTAAAGATGGTACGTCCTGAGAGAACGGATTGTGTGCCGGCGATGATCCGTGATGGGAGGGCTGTTAGCCGGTCCGGATCTCCCTGCCCACGGCGGTATCGCTGAATTCGTCGTCGCACACCGATAAGAAAGGCAAGAATAGAGCCAGCGGCAGCGAGATAGAAAATACCCTCCATCAGAGGAGTCAACTCGGCAAAGACATCACGCGTTACCGTCTCAAGAACAATCGCGTCGATACGACTGGGGATAGGCATTGTAGGTTGCGTTTCTGTTAGTAACAAGTAAAATAACTTGGGTAACCGGTCAACCGGACACCGAATATAAATAGGCGGCCAAACAGTATGAAACGCTTGTATTCCGCCAGGCGAAGCTTTATACGCATCGTTGAATAGACCATATGACAGGCAACAATCACGACAGCCTGGTGCATCGTTTGCAAACCGATTTCCGCGGACTGTAGCAATGTCAGACGCACAAGAACTACCGACAGCGGACCGACAACAAGTGACGGAGGTCACACGCACTCCGGAAGCGATGGAGCAGCGGAAGGCCCATGGCTCGATGTATGAGACGGCCTACGACGACTGGGATCATGAAGACAAGGAGGCGTTATTCGAGGAGGTGACTGAGGATATCCGGCACGACGAGGCCATTTTCGCCTGCTATGGGTGTGGCGTCTGTGTATCGGCTTGTCCCTCAGCGCGGTTTTATGACTTCAGCCCACGCCGCATCGCCCAGTCGATCTACCGGGAGGACGTTGACCTCTTTTTCGAACAGCTCAATGAGGACATCTGGAACTGCTCGCAATGTTATTCCTGTACGCGCTGCCCTCGGCAAAACTCCCCTGGCGGATTGATTATGATCATGCGTGAGAAGGCCGTTGACGCAAGCCTTGATAGTGCACAGGATGCCCTTGAGGGGTATGAACGGGTGATTTATAAGATCATGTCGACCGGGACACAGGTATCTCCCGATATGATCACCCCGGATGCGTTTCCGGACTGGGGACCGGAGGCCCGGAAGGAGGCTGAAAATATGGAGGAATGGCGCCGAGCAATCCCACCGGAAACATTACACACCACCGGTCGTGCATGGGATGTCTCGGATCGCACCGTCACAGAATTGTTTGTCATCTGGGAGGAAACCGATGTCTTGGAGCTAATCGAGGATATTGATCCGGGCATTCATATGATCCTTGCAGACATGATCGACGATCGATTAGCGGAATTTGAGGCAGGTGACTAAGTATGTCAGAGTCATCACCACCAACGGTATCGCATCGTGGAGAGCACAAACACGATGTACGCGAAAAACTTCGGGAGTTAGACGCTGCCGGTGAAGTTGAGATGCTTGAAGTGCCAGAGCCGTACCGCGAAGTGACCCGCAAAGACGGGCGAACAAAGAAGATTCCACTTGAGGGTACATGGCATCACAAGTCCTGTGGACAGTGTGGGCATATTCCCGGCTACTCAACCTCGATTTTCTGGTTGCACCGCAAGCTTGGATATGACTATTATGATCCCAAGGATCAGACCTCCTGTACTGGCTGGAACTTCTATGCCAGTGCGACTTCGAATGAAGCCGCCCAGGCTGGGGTTGCCCTTCGGAACTTCGGGCAAGCAAAAAAGGACGGATATTATCCACTGATTCACTGTGGCACCAGTTTTGGCCACTACAAGGAGGTGCGCGAGCAGGTTGTGAGCCATGACTCCGTCCGTGAGGAGGCCCGAGAGGTCCTTGATCGACTCGGGCATGAACTTGTCATCCCCGAGGAGATTGTCCATTACAGTGAATGGACTCATGCTGTTCGTGAGGAGATTGCGGCCAATCTGGAATATGATCTGACGGATATCAGAGCAACCGTCCATCCGGCCTGTCACTATCATAAAATTATCGAGGATGATGCCATTTATGATCCGGAGATTTATGGGGGCGAACGGATGGCCACCGTCACGGCACTGCTTGAGGAAATCGGTGTCGACGTGGCTGATTACTCAACGTGGTATGACTGCTGTGGGTTTGGCTTTCGGCATATCCTCGTCGAACGTGACTTCTCGCGGTCATTCGCCACCCAGCGAAAGATCGAGCGCATGAAAGATGAGGCTGACCCGGATGTGACAATCACTCATGATACCGGTTGTGTCACGACGCTTGATTCAAGTCAGTGGGTAACTGGCGAAGTTCATGACCGTGACGTGGGAATTCCGGTAATGTCCGAGGCGCAGTTTGCGGCACTGGCGATGGGGGCTCATCCGTACAAGGTCTGTCAGTTACACTGGCATAAGACCGATTATGAACCCCTGCTTGAGAAAATGGGGATCGATCACGAACAAGCCTGGGCTGAATTCGAAGCTGACGTTGATGCCATTGAGAATGGTGACAAGGAGTACATCACATGGGATGATGTCTAACTCGATGTATCGCACAGTAACCACCCATCCAATCAGGATATCCACAAAACTATGAACGACACAATTGCAATCATTGGAGCCGGTCCTGCCGGACTCAAGGCGGCAATCAGCGCCGCCGATCTCGGCAGTGAAACGATCGTTATCGAAAAACGACCCGAAATCGGTGGGACACCGTATGAAGCCAACTATGCTGCATTGACACCGGAGCGAAAGGAGACAGAAGCGTTGATGGAGCCGATCTTAGAGAAATTCCGCACTCACGACCATATCGAGTTGCTCACTGATGCCGAGGTTGTTGATGCAGCCGGCAGTGTTGGTGATTTCACGCTGACAGTCTCCAGAAATGGCGGGAACGAGCAGACAACCGTCGACGCCGGGTCGGTGATCATTGCAACCGGATTTGACCATTTTGACCCGACAAACGAGACGCAAATGTACAATTACAGTCAGTTTGAGGATGTAATCACACTACCTGATGCCGAGGACATGCTCAGTGATGGGCAGTTTGTCCGGCCCTCAACCGGGGAAGCACCAGAGACGATCGGATTTATTCAATGCGTGGGGTCCCGGGACCGACAGATCGGCAATCAGTGGTGTTCAAAGGTCTGCTGTGGGGTTGCCTCAAAGGAGGCAACAGAAATCGCGGAGCTGCACCCCGACGCAACCATCATGGTCTTTTATATTGACATCCGCACCTACGGGTTCTGGGAGGACGAACTATACTGGGAAGCACAGGAGGAGCACAACGTCCGATATGTCCGCGGTATTGCCTCCGAAATCACCAAGCAGGGCGATCAAGTCCTTGTCAAAGGCGAGGACACAACGATGGGACGTCCGTATGAGATTCCCATGGATGTTGTGGTACTCTCAACCGGTATGGAGCCATCAACTGGCACACTCCAGATGGCAGAGGTCTTTGATCTCCCACTTGAAGAGCATGGCTATCTTGAGACCGTCGGCATGCCCCTGGAAACTGTTGAGACCGAGCGGGATGGAGTGTATGTTGCTGGGGCAGCCGCCGGCCCGCAAGATCTTGAAACAACCGTGAGTATGGCCGGATCAGCAGCCGCGAAAGCTGTTGCGGATGTCCGAGCCATTCCGGCTAAAGCCGCAACCGACGGAGGACAATAATGCATCCAGTTAACAGCGAGCCGGATATTGTCGATGCCGGACAGCCAAGTGCTCAAAAGGCAGCAGCACTGAGCAAGGAGGGATTGCGTTTTCACTCAGATGGTGAGGATGTTGTTGATATCGAAACTATCCGGGAATTTATCGAACAACTCAGAGAGCAAACCCATTTAGACACGGCCACGCTTGTAGCCATTCGTGAGGCCCTGGCCGACAAACAATCGACGATGCAGGACACACTCACAATGGCTCCTCATCTCACACGCGAACAGGCTGAGACGGTGCTGACACAGGTTTTTGCGAGTCGTCGTCATGTCGATGAGATTCTACAGACAACCGGTCTCCAGTCGTTTGCGCAGGCTACTGCCGACCTACTCAATGAGACAGCATCGGTTGAAACGCGATTTAATACCTTCTGTGAGCGCGTCGAAGGTGCTGACACACAGGTTATCCGAAGCGTGGCCGCTGAATTTCTCTATCAGGTCGACCCACAACAATGGAGTCTATGGGCCCGCTGGATGTGGCACCCGGATACGTATACAGGAGTAGTTCCCCTTATGACGATGAATGATGTCCATCTTGATGGCGCTACACCTGGGGCCATGTATACAAGCGTTTGTGATGCTGTTGACCGCGTTGCTACTCGAAAGGACGAGTTTGGCCTTGATACGACAGCTCTGGACGGCCCCCACGGGACGACAGTGGCAATGGCGGTCGTCCACGCGGCGTATGTTTATCTCGTGTTAGCGATGCGTCTGACAAAGCAGTTTACGGATGCGATTCCGGATCATGAGGAGTACGTGCGTCGGCTCCTTGGGGTTCCAACGCAGACGACCGATACGCACCCACAACAGCTTCCAATGGAGGGATTCTAATGTCACACTCACAGGATCAACAGAAACGACGCGAAGTAGAAGGCCGGTACGGTAGTACTGGCGACGTTACTCAAGAGGATACGGTTGAAGTTGAGGGTCTTGATGTCTCCGGCCACTGGAATCGGATGTACGGCGAACGGGTAATTGAGAGTTTTAATCCAGGGAAAATTGAGGAGGTGATGGATCTTGATGGCGGCGAAACACTTGGCCGGTGCTATCAGTGTGCACAATGCGTAGGCGTCTGTCCGGTTGATCAGGCCGGCGGGGCATATGGCCCCCGAAAGGTATACCGGCGGACAGAACTGGGCATCGATCTTGAGGATAGTCCGGATGCATGGCTGTGTACAACCTGTCGCAACTGCGTGCGGGTCTGTCCGAAAGGCGTTGATATGACCGATATTATTCCGAAGGTGCGCGAACAGCGGGTTGCTGACGGGGATATTCCCGATGAGTTGCAGGACATGTTTGAAAACGTGTTTCAGAACGGCAATACGATGGGAGAGTCAAGCAAGAAACGCGCCAAATGGACGCGTCAGGCCGATGTCGATGTTCCGATCCTTCCTCGTGAGTCAGACCCGGACCCCGTTGAATATCTCTGGATTGTCGGGGACTTCTGGTCATACCATGACCGAGGCCAGGATGCTGCCAAAGCAATGGCGCAGGTACTCACCGCTTTGGATATCGACTACGGCATTCTTGGACATCAGGAACAGACCGATGGTGACTCCCAACGTCTTGCCGGAGAGGCCGGGCTCTTCGAGATGGTTGCCCAAGAAAACGCTACCGCAATCACGCAGTATGAGCACGATCAACTGCTGGTTTCAGGGCCACATGCGCTGAATGCCCTGAGTCATGAGTACGAGACGGTCCTTGATGGCTGGGATGAGGAGGTATCACATTATACGCAAGTACTGGCCGACCGAATCGATGAGATTGAATGGGGACAGTCGCTTGATCGCACCGTAACCTTCCATGATCCATGTTATCTTGGTCGCCACAACGACGAATATGAAGCTCCCCGTACAATTTTATCAGCAATTCCAGGCGTTGAGTTTGTTGAAATGCCGCGTAACCGCCAGGATAGTTATTGCTGTGGTGGCGGTGGCGGGGGGATGTGGCTTGATGGCTTTGCCGGTGACTATCAGGATGAACGAATGTCAGACAACCGTGCCCGGGAAGCCAAACAAACACCAGCAGATACGCTTGCGGTCTGTTGTCCGTATGAGGTCTCCCGATTTGAGGATGCCATGAAAACTGTGGATGCTGATATGGACGTTCGTGATATCATTGAACTGGTGGCCGAAGCAATGGCCGATCCACACTAATCAACGATGCAGGTATATACGTGCCCACTGTGTGGCCGGTTTGCCGACACTGATGGCCGACTGTTTACGACAGTTGCTGCTGTCAGCGATCATATTGATGCTGTCGACGATCAGGAGCATCAGGACTGTATCGGGGATGCATACGAGATGGCCATCGCGGAGACGGTTCATGATCTGACCATCGGCGACTTGGCTGGAACAACGGGACCAACGGTAACGGTCGAAGATGAGCAGCCGGTGGTCACTATTGATGGGGAAACCCTGCCACTTGCGACGTTGTTCGAACGACTTGAGGAGAGGCTTGAACGAGTGCAGACGACAGTTCAGCGAATCACACAAGAACAACAGGACGATATTGAAACAGTTCGGGAACGGCTCAGTGCTCATCAACTTGCCATCCAGGAACTTCAGGCAGGAGTTGAAGAACTTGCCACGGAACACAAACACGAGGTTGAGTATCAGTTCAAGCTCTAACCATGACGCTGTCGTGCCCATACTGTCCAGTGGAAAAGCCCCGGCAAGCGATGCATGAGCATCTGTTCGAGGACCATCGGTCCGAACTAACACTATCAATTATAGACACGGACACCGGCAACGCGGTACAGTTTACACTGAATTGCCCGGAGTGTGCAGAAGAGCAGTTTAGCGAACACATTACACGGCCACAGGCAGATGCAGCCCGGCTTGTTGAGTCATACGAAGAGGAACTGACCATGATTGCGTTTGATCAGCTCCTGTATCACCTGAGTGAAATACGGGCCAATTAGTCGTCCACGCGTGGAGTGGCAACATCGGCATCGATCTGCTCAAGATATCGTCCGCGAGTGCGGTAGATGTCTGCAAGTGTGCGTTCAATCGTTTCGATAACTGACGATGGAGCGCCACTAAACGAGACTGTGACGGGAGGGTCGATTAACAACTCCAGTTCGGAATCCAGCTGTCCCGTCACCTGCAGTGTCTCGCCAGGATCAACAGTCCATTCTCCTCGAAGGTACGGTGGATTATCGGTTGTGATTGTCCTATCAGTTACGGACACAAATGTTGGCACCTCCGATGGCGGTGGGGCCCCATCGACTCGGACACGACCAAGTGCTAATGCAAGTTCCTCATCACCGGTTGGGGAAACATCGTGTATCGTTGTTTCAATCGCCAGTGCGACCCGGACTACCTGTGGGGAGCCGTCAAAGAGGTGTCTGGCCTCCGGGCACAGGTCTGGTGAATGAGCCATACACACTATTACCACATCCCAAGCGGCTAAAGTTACTCGCCGTGTCGGTTGTTGTTGCTTACAGCATTAGTGTTGTAAAGAACGACGATAACCGGCGAGCACCAGCGTCCTGTTGTTACCTGACTTGTGGACAGGGTGAAACTTGAGGTCGCTCTTTCCGCCCACCTAACCATTAAGTGATAGTATAGAAATATTTGGTCCATACCCCCAAACGGAGGTGTGGAGCATCACAAACTACGGGTTTGTCATCGATAACCGCAGGTGTATCGGCTGTCACTCCTGCACCGTCGCCTGTAAAGCCGAGCATGACGATGCACTGGGCACGAACAAGACATGGGTCAAGTATATCGAAAAGGGAGACTACCCACACACAAGTCGGAAATTTTCGGTCATCCGGTGTAATCACTGTAATGATTCACCGTGTACCGAGATCTGCCCGGTCAACGCGCTGTTTGAACGTGAGGATGGCATTGTCGACTTTGATCCGGACCGCTGCATTGGATGTAAATCCTGCATGCAGGCCTGTCCGTACGACTCCATCCATATCGATCCGGAGACCGAGACGGCAGCGAAGTGCAATTACTGCGCTCACCGTGTCGACTCGGGGCGTCAACCGGCATGTGTCAATGCGTGTCCGGAGGATGCGATCATCGCCGGTGATATGGATGATCCGGAGTCAACAATTTCGACGGTCATGAGCGAGCATGAACTACAGGTTCGAAAACCGGAGAAGGGCACTGACCCTAGTCTCTCATACATCAACGGTGATGAAGCCAGTCTAATTCCGGGATCAACGGCACGACAGGACCATTATTTGTGGAGTGACGCCCCCTCACGGGTCGAAACACATGGGCCAGCAGTCGACGACTTTGACTTGGATGCTGCTGCGGAGTCACTTGCTGACTCCGATGTGGATCTTGGAACGGTTACTCCGGATACCGGCGAAACAGCAGCAAGCGACCCAGTCCGCTCAGATGGTGGGTACCAGCGATCCGGCGGGGCCACAACAGCTGGGGTCCCGGAGCAGGAGACGACATCAACAACACAGTCAGCTACAAAGCGGGCCTATGAGTTATTACACACAGAGGCCGAGCGAGTCTACGATATTGGACAGGATCATGCCAGAAGCTGGGGCTGGGAGGTATACACGTATACCTGGACAAAGTCAATCGCGACCGGTGCGTTGATTGTCCCGGCGTTGTTGATGCTTATTGGCTTAGTGGCTCCTGAGTCAGCACTTGGTATTGCCCCCAATCAGACGCTTCTTGGAGCCAGTGCGTTGGTTGGGCTGGGCTTTTTGGGGATTACCGGTGGTTTGCTCATTGGGAAGCTCACCAAGCCAACTCGATTCCACTGGGTGATGACCCGACCAAACTGGAGTTCGTGGCTCGCGAAAGGCGCATATGTCATTTCTGCCTACGGCGCCGCCTTAGGAGCAATTGTCTTGGGCTGGCTACTTGGCGTTGAGTCGCTCACGCATCCGGTAGTCCTCGGCGGTGGCGCCAGTCTCGGAACCGCAACTGCCGTCTATACCGCCTTTCTGCTTGGACAGGCCAAGGGCCGTGATCTCTGGCAAAGCCCAGGGATGGCCGCCCATCTGTTTGTCCAAGCGGTACTCGCCGGAGCGACGCTGCTGGCCATTGCAGGCAGTCTTGGCGTTACCGAAGTCACCGGTCCAGCACGGATTGTGCTTGCTGGGGCGGTAGTTGGCCATGCTGCCTTTGCCGTGCCCGAGTTGACCGGAGCACATCAGACCGAGGATGCTGAGGAGGCTGCACAGCGAATCCTTCGTGGTCGATTTCGAACCGCCTTCTGGGGCGGTGGTGTCCTTGTCGGCATGGTCTTGCCGATTGTCATGCTGGTCGGAACCGGTGCAGCGATCGCCGTGGCTGCTGCCGGCGTGTTTGCGTTACTCGGTCTATTCGCCTACGAGTATAGTCTGATCATTGCCCCCCAAACCATCTCCATGGCCTAACTATGGGAAACAAATTTGAACCAAGCCGGATCGAACGGCTTGCCGAACGTCTTGGTATCCTCTCGAATCGCACCGACCAAACAGCGACCCAACAGCGTCGAACCGACGGCGACACCACAGCGAGTGCGCTGGATGCATATCCGGATCCAACAGCGTGGGACCATTGGGTTGAGTACGATGCGACGGGTGATCCGACGGAATACTCGGTTGTGCCTACAGCCTGTTTCAACTGTGAGGCTGGCTGTGGATTACTAGCATATATTGACAAGGATAGTGGTGAGATTCAAAAACTGGAGGGCAATCCCGAGCACCCCGGAAGTCGAGGACGCAACTGTGCGAAAGGGGTCGCTACAATCAATCAAATCAACGACCCCAAGCGGATCAAATACCCACTCAAACGTGATGGACCCCGTGGGAGTGGTGAGTGGACACGTGTGTCCTGGGATGAGGCATTAAACGCAATCGCCGGAGAGATGCGCGAGACAATTCAGGATGGACGTGAGAATGAGATCACGTATCATGTTGGTCGTCCCGGTTATGATGGGTCAATGGACCGAACAATCAATGGATGGGGCATTGATGGACATAATTCACACACCAATATTTGTAGTTCCGGGGCCCGTGCTGGCTATGCGCTTTGGCATAAGTATGATCGCCCAAGTGCTGATTATAGCAATGCCGATTTTATTTTGCTGTTGTCAGCGCAACTTGAGTCGGGCCATTACTTCAATCCACACGCCCAGCGGATCTTAGATAGCATGGACGAGGGAGGTGAACTAGCAGTAATGGATCCCCGACTCTCGAATACGGCTGCTGTCGCTGATTACTGGATGCCAACCCAACCTGGCAGTGAGGCGGCTGTGCTGTTAGCCATGGCAAAGGTGCTACTTGATGAAGGGCTGTATGACGCTGAGTTTATCCGCCAGTGGACAAACTGGGAGCAGTTCCTTGACGAGGAATATCCTGATATTGGCCACGATCTTGAGGCATATATCGATATCCTGCAGGAAGATATTTACAGCACGTTTACCCCGGAGTATGCCGCCGCCGAAAGTGGTGTCGAGGCGTCAACGATTCGGAAGGTTGGTAAAAAGATCGGCCATGCGGCACCCAGATACGCCAGTCATATCTGGCGGTCAGCTGCGTCCGGGAATGAAGGCGGCTGGCAGGTCTCTCGAACGTTACACTTCCTGTCCGTTCTTACCGGTAGCGTGGGCACAAAGGGGGGAACTGCCCCCAACAGCTGGCATAAGTACGACCCCGAGGTCCCGCGTGAACCGCCACAACAGAAACTCTGGGATCAACTGCAACTGCCTGATGAATATCCGTTTGCACACTATGAGATGAGCCAGCTGCTGCCGTATTTCCTCAAAGAAGGACGTGGAAAACTTTCGGTGTATTTCACGCGTGTGTTTAATCCAGTATACACATACCCTGATGGATTCTCGTGGATTGAGGTGCTCCAAGACCCCGACAAAGTCGGCTTGCATGTGGCGTTGACGCCGACGTGGAACGAAACAGCATACTTCGCTGATTATGTCCTGCCGATGGGCCATAGTCCCGAACGACACGATCTTCAAAGTTCAGAAACGCATGCTGGGACCTGGGTGACCTTCCGACAGCCGGTCCATCGTCGATATGCTGAACGCGAAGGCGAGGATATCGATCACACGTATGAGGTTAATCCTGGCGAGGTCTGGGAAGAGGACGAATTCTGGCTTGAGTTATCGTGGCGGCTTGATGAGGATGGTAGTCTTGGCATTCGGGAGCACTTCGAGAGTCCATATCAGGAAGATGATGAACCGCCACGACGAATGTCAGTTGATGAGTACTACCGGTACATCTTTGAGCACGATGAGCAACTCCAGGCGGTCGCTGCTGATGCCGGCATGGAGCCACTTGAGTATATGAAACGATACGGGGCTTTCGAAGCCTCCAAGAACGATTACACGCTCCATGAGGAGTCGCTTGATCCATCAATTCTGGATGATGAGGATGTCGTTGTCGACGAGTATGGGACCATCCGTCGGCGGACAGATCGTTCAGTCACAACTCGAGGTGATCCGACTGTTGACACAGCATTACAGGATGGGGGAACAACACAGCAGAATCGGTTGCACTCCGAGTCCGATGGCTCAGATGTACTTGGGGTTATGGTTGACGGCGAACCAAAACGTGGATTCCCAACCCCAACAGGTAAACAGCAGTTTTACTCCAAAACCATGGCCGAGTGGGGCTGGGAGGATGAGCAGTATACACTGCCACACTATATTAAATCGCACGTCCATCCGGAAAATATCGATTACGAGAACGGTGAGATGGTTCTTGTGCCGACGTTCCGGTTGCCAACACACATTCACTCACGGTCCTCAAATGCAAAATATCTTGAGGAGATTTCACATAACAATCCGGTGTGGATTCACACAAAAGACGCCAAGCGACTTGGATTAGACACAGGCAATCTCTGTCGTGTCGAGACGGAAATTGGGTATTTCGTAAATGAAGTATGGGTCACCGAATCAATCAAGCCCGGAATTGTGGCAATGTCTCATCATATGGGTCAGTGGAAAATTGACCGTGATGAGGACCCTGACTCAGAAATTGAAGAGGGAGGCGATCCATACGGAAAAGTCTCCGTTGACTTGACGAGTGACGGGCATAAATGGGGCATCCGACAGACAGAGGGCATCACGCCGTTTGAAAGTAAGACCGATCCCGATAGTGAACGCGTGTGGTGGGAAAGCGGCGGCGTTCCGCAGAACCTGACCCACGCTCCACATCCAGATCCAATCTCCGGAATGCACTGCTGGCACCAGCAGGTAACGGTGACCCCGGCCCGGGAAGATGACGCGTATGGCGATGTCTTTGTTGACACCGACCAGTCCTTTGAGATCTACCGCGAATGGCTTGAAAAGACCAATCCAGCGCCCGGGCCAAACGGACTTCGACGGCCGAAATGGCTCAAACGCCCAATTAAGCCGACAACCGATCCAGGTGAAGATGATGCCTGGTACGTTGATGGACCAGTTGGACGGCCACAGCGATGGGATACCGAAACTCGAACTGCCCACACTGACAACGACTAACCTCCGCGTGGAACCTGTTCACTGGGAGGCTTAATTCCGCACCCGGGGACCGCTAAATCACATGCTAGCAACTGGTATGTCGACAGTCTTTGCTTGAAAGCAGGGGACTAGTTACAGGATGCCAACCTGCTGGAGATCACAAAAACCGAAGAGCAGACCAACAGTGAGTCTAGCGCCAGTTGACTACGGCCTCAGCATCGGCAATGAGATCAACGGCTCCAGTATAATCGACCGTTGGTCGCTGCGTGATACCACGGAGACGGCAGTCTTCCTCAATGGCATAGACATCACCGGCGAAGGATCGCTCGATTAAGACGCCGTCGTTCATCAACAGGACGGTGTCCGTGGCATCAATCAATTCCGGAACAATAGCGTCCACATGGGGATCTTTAATTGTATATAGCATGGTTAGAAGGTAATTGTCGCCTTTGATTGGGTTACGATCCGATTAATTTCATCGACTGTTGCTGGCGTTCCAATCCCGGGTGGATCAATCGCGCGTTGTCGCAGGGCGCGTTGCTCATAGTAAATCGATCCAAGATCAGCGAGTGTACTGACGTATTCAGTAAGTTCCTTTACACCAGCGGTGTCAGCAATGGCCTCATGACCAGCATGGAGCGCACGCGCTGACTCAACGCCACTGCCGACGAAAATAACGGTAATATCATTCTCAACAGTTTGCCCGACAGCCGATCGCATCGCTTCACTAGCCGTTTCGGTTCCATATGGGGGTTCGGAGATGAGATACGTCACCTGCGCCATACTTATCGACCAATAAACGAGACGACTTTGTCACAGTCATCGATCATCTGTGCGCACTTGTATTGGCTTCGTGACTGGACACCCTCAATATCAACATCGGAAATCATTCGCTCCCGACTGCTGACGCCACGTTCATCAGCTGCCGTCTCACAGGCGGCTACCTCTACCCCATCCGCAATGAGTGACCGAAATCGACTGGGCACATCAACACCCGAGCGACCGACTGCAACGTCACCGTTGATACAGTAGACGCCATCATCCATAAGAAAATATTTGACCTCATGACCGCGGTCGTGTGCCTGTTCGCCGAGTTTGAGTGCCGATACCGGTTTGCTGCTGGAATGTGGTGGTTCGGTAAGGTATATTAACAGCTCCATACTCACGCCTCCATGTTTCCCCTGCCGGGAAACAGCGTACTATACACTGCTTTCTAATGTAAACGTTGAATGCCGTTCCCATCTGTGGGGAACTGATACATATTTGCAATGCAGTGAATACAACACAAGGCTCCAAAACTGCCGGCAAGACGTCTCGTGACCAGTACGAAGCTGAGTATGCTGGTGAGAGATTGAGCTGCCCACGGCTGGGGATGGGTTTTCGCCTCGCACCTTCTATAACCCTCAGAACAGCAGACACAACCCCCCGTTAATCGACCGTTGAGGCGTGTGAGGACTGTTGCCCGGTAGTGCCAACGAACCGTTGTGCTCGCTTGGCCTCGGGACCCTCGAAAAACGACGCCGCATCTGTTGTCTCAAGCACATCGCCAAGATAGAGGAAAATGACATCGTCTGCTAGTCGTTGTGCCTGCTGCATACTGTGGGTGATCATAATGATCGTGTACTCATCACAGAGCGCCATGAGCGTCTCCTCAACGGTCTCTGAGGAAACCGGATCAAGAGAAGAGGTAACCTCATCGCAGAGCAACACATCCGGCTCAACAGCCAGTGAGCGAGCCAGACAGAGGCGCTGAATCTGTCCGGTCGACAACTCCGCGCCAGGTGTCTCAAGCCGGTCATTGACTTCTGTCCAGAGATTAACTTCTCGGAGTCGCTGTTCAACGATAGTATCCAGTTCACTGGGCGAAGGATCATGATGAAGTTTCACGCCATAGGCGACGTTATCATAGATTGACATTGGCAACGGGGTTGGAGTCTGAGGCACATAACCAATCCGTCGTCGGATCTCCGGGAGTGGACGGTCCGTATCATATAGCGGTTCCCCACGTAGATACACTTCCCCATCAATCTCAACATTTGGCTGAGGTGCATGAAGTCGGTTTAACGATTTCAAGAGCGTTGATTTTCCGGACCCGGAAGGACCAAGTAGTGCCGTGAGTCGATGCTCGTTGAAACTTACCGAGACGCTATTGAGTGCCTGTACCCCATCGTCACCAGTATATCTGACAACAAGATCGTCAGTCCGCAGGAGTGGCTGTGTGTTCTGTGTCATTTGCATTGTCCTCCTGGTGTAAATCGGGCACATCGGCCTGCTAGTACCTTTGAACAGCCGATCAGGATCAAGACGGTAATAATCAGCACAAAGGCCGCCGCATAAGCATGAGCCCTGACCGTGGCACTATGTGAGTTCGCCTGATCAAAAATCAGGATTGGGAGTGTTGTTGCCGGTTCAAACAGACCGCCTGGCATGCGTGTGCTGCCACCGGCGGTGAACAACACCGTTGCAGCATCGCCGATACCACGAGCAAAACCCATAATGACTCCAGCTATAATACCTGGCAGTGCCGATCGTACCGTTATCCAGGCAGTTTCAAATCGTGTAGCACCAAGTCCGTAGCTTGAGGTTTTGACCGCCGCAGGAACGGCTTGTAATGCTTCATCAGCATACCGGGTAATGATCGGATACTCGAAGATACCGATTGCAACGATTCCAGCTAACATACTTGCACGGCTTCCAATAGCAATCATTGCTGTGAGCACAAAGACACCATAGACGATTGGGGGGGTACCCCAGAGAATGTTCAAGAACATATTGACATACTCGCCAAAACGCTGGCTGGAGTAGTCACTTTGAAGATACACCGCTGTCGAGAGAGCTAAAATCGTTGCAACCCCCGTAGCCGGGACAACAATAAGCACACTGCCGACAACCGCGTGCAGAAAGCCACCGGAGCCATCAAGCATGTAGCTGCTACCGGGGGGTGTAAGCGGTATTAGCGGATCTGACAGCAGGACGGTCCCGCCGCGATAGATTGTCGCTGCAATAACCACTAGCAGTGCTGTCACGACAACAGCAGTCCCCCAACGGGCCAGTACAGCAATCAACTGCTGTTCGCGGTAGCGGTCCATTAGTACTGCCACCTCCGTTTGAGCCGGCGGCGCAATACCATCGCTACGAGATTGAACATACCGACAACAAGCATGAGGACCAACCCAACGAAGATCAGTGCCGACTGTGTCAGGGGTAAGGACATGAGCTCACCAAAGTCATTGACAATCGTTGAGGTTAGTGTCTGACCGGGATCAAACGGCGTAACAGGAATCTGCATCTGGCTTCCAATAAGCATTGTCGGGACAATAGTCGCCCCAAAGACCCGGCCAAAGCCCAGTAAAATCGCGGAAAAAATACCCGGGCCAGCAGCACGCAACAACACATGCTTGATCATTTCCCAGCGTGTCGTCCCTAACGAGAGGGTCGCATCACGCAGTTCACGCGGTAATGCATCAATCGATTCAACGATCAGCGAAATCATAAATGGGGTGACGACAATTGCCATCACAAGCCCGGCGGCCAAGATACTCAGTCCAGTACTGCTAGCACCGACCGCCGGCGCAAGAGAATCACTGATTATCGGCACGACAATAAGTAGACCAACAATACCAAACACAACGCCAGGAACGGCTGCCAAAACATCGATAAACGCGGCGGTTACGGCCTTGAGACGGCCGTTGGCCATCTCTGCGAGATAGATGCCGGTAAGAAGGGCCAGCGGAGTTCCCAGAAGCATCGCGATGCCGGTAACGTATAACGTGCCAATGACTGCCGGAAGAAAGCCAAACGCATCCTGTGCCGGGTCCCAGTTGGTTGAGAGGAGTAGATCGGTCACCGAAAATGACATAAGAATATCAGATGAGTGAGCCAGCAGTGTCAGTACAATCGCCACAAACAGTACAATTGCAAAATAGCCGGCGAGCCGAAACCACTGGTTGCTCACCTGCTCAATAAGAACCCGTCGTGGTAGTCCATCAGATACGTCCCGCTGAGACTGACTTGGTTCCATGGCCATGGTTATGAATGAGCCGCAAGTTTCTCACGCTGCGCTTCCAGCCGATCCGGTTCCAGGGGAACATATCCATTGTCACGGACCATCTGTTGGCCCTCGTGTAGTACCCAGTGGACAAACTCATACGCGGCACCGGTAAACTGCTCCTCGGCAGCTAAAAACATCTCTCGGGCAGGCGGAGCAGGGTATATCCCAGCCTCAACGGCATTGAGAAAGACATCACGAGAGTCGTACACGTCTTCGTCTTCATCAATCACATCATTATCATTACGATCAAGCGGAACAGGACGAACGTTACCGGAGAGTTCGCCGGTTTCGAAATCCCAGACGTAGTTGACATTGTTAAAAGCGATTGCGTTGGGCTCACGGCCGACAGCCTCAGCAACGGCCTGGTCACCATCGTAGTTACCATCGGAGAGGCTCTCAAGTTCACTTTCGGTATAGGCGTCGTTTGGTCCACCAAGAAAATCACCCCACTGTTTGTATGCCGCTGAGGCATCGGCGCGACCATAGACAATAATATCGGCATCACTGTCGGCATCAACGACAGCCCCCCATGTTGTGACGTCTTTTGTAAAGATTGCTTCAAGATCTCGTCGAGAGAGTCCCTGCTGGCTGATGGCGTCGCGAACGGGATTATCAGGGTGAATGGTTCCAACAACGGTATCCCGAAGCATTGCGACAGCCACTAGGCCCTGCTCACGCTCTTCTGGTTCAGGCTCCCGACCCATCATTGCAAGATCAACCTGCCCGTTAAGTAGATCAGACACACCAACACCGGTACCGCCGCCTGAGATGTCAATCACGGTTCCGGTGTCCGCCTCAAATTGGCTTGCCCAGACCTCCACCATTGGTAGGGGGCCTACCCCGCCGGAAATCCGAAGATCCACACTCTCTCCGAGCAGGGTACCACAGCCAGCCAATCCAGTAAGAGTGCCAACACCGATAACCTGGATGGCCCGACGACGCGAGGAGCCTGGGAGCGTAGAGTGACAGTCACAGGTCATGAACCAATCACCGAAGTGGTAGCGGATTGATGACCACACGGATCGCAGTGCGATTGTACTGCCGCATCAGCATGCGTGTGTGCTATCAGACCGATACGTAACATACCGGCTACCAACGGGATCAACAATGATGTCGTGTGGAGACAGTCGATACGTCGATACATAGGGCTCTCTGCATACATGGAGATGCACCTCGTCCCCAGCGATAAGCGGGGGACAGCATATGATACTACCAATTAATTACATAAAGATATGAATAAGTTCCCGAACGTGGGGAACCTGCACACACCTGCTACGAGTCGTTTTGAGAGGGAGTCCCGAAAGCCATAGCCGGCCATACAGTCTGGCTGTCGCTCAGTGAGAGCTTACAGTTACAAAACTCCGAGGTGCATTGGCTTGAATCGTACTGCTGGGATAGGCATAGGACGATGGCCAACGGGGGAACGAGGAAGCTTACAAGCGGTAATCAGCACGGGGATAAATAATAATCACAGGAACGGCGCTCAGGACCGACCCCCATGGCGACCACCGGTGGTTGTGGAGAGATGGTCAGATGACTCGTCGCTTGGCTCAATGGTAACGGCAAGCTCTCCATCAGTAAAGGAAACCCCGATATAGTCAATGGCCGTCTCATACCGTCGCTGATGGTCCCCAGAGCGGTCAAGTTCGACATGTTCGGTCAGAAACCCCAGATTCTGCAGTTGGTTAAGTCGGCGATAAATAGTCGTCTCAGACATCTCGCAGACGGCAGCCAGCTCCTGTGCCGACATCGGTGTCTGTGATGTCCGGCGGAGAATACACCGAGCGTGTGAATCCGCAAGGACATCTAACGCTTCGGTTTGCGGTATGCCTGACATGGTATAACAAACCATGCCTCTATATAAAATAGCTTTCGACGATTGTCACTCAGCGGGACTAGCACATGCACACCCATCAGCCTCAATAAGTTCTTCAATCGTATACCGGCGCTCACAGCCATGACAGTAGACTGTTATATCGACAAATACGTCGTATTCGGGAGGGGTTTCCTCCAGTTGGTCAACAATCGAGTCGGTCACAGCACTGACACGGCCTTTCAACTGACCGACGGTCTCACTTGGGGCACTAGTGTTAGCAGTTGTATACTCGACATCACAGTCATCGGTCAGGTAGGTATGAACAGTCTGGTGTGAAACAAATTCATCAAATAACTGATCAACATCAACTCCCTGCCGTTCAAGTGTACGACGTTCGCGAGTCCGATCGCTTGTTGGCACCTCATCACTGGTCAACCGGTGGTACCGCTGGACAAGGTCATAATCGGTTACAGTAACGTTGGCAGCCTCAAGATGCGCTCCAAGCAACTGTTGATTAACATAGTCAGCCAGGTCCCGAAGGCTTGATCGCTCGTCTTGGGGCGCCGTCCAGCGGGTAATAAGCTCTTCTCGTAAGTCCGAAAGACCATGCCGCTGAATCAACCGCCCGAGCTTGTTCGACGCTGGCTCATCCGAACTCATACCACAAGGTGATCCAGCCGATTTACATAACGCGTTCGGATGATCATGAATACTGGGACCCGATAAGCCACGTCGCGTTTTTAAAGATAGATATCGTATAATAAAATAGTTGTTTTTCTAATAGTCACTTTACTGCGAGCAGCGATATACACATTTTTAGATTAATTATCACCGGAATGTGCGCTGATGTTGTTTTCTTAATTAGTTTTTATTATTATACAACTTTCTTTTGTTCATATGTCTGTTCCAATATCCTCTGTTTATGACATAATTAATATATTTTATGCATACGTTGAAGTATACATTAGTGTCGAAGGCGGCCAGGGGATTCATGTAATGTGAAATCATATAGCAGTCATAGTACATAGCATGGGGGATTGGGACATACGGAGGGCACAGTTGGTTCTTCTCCTTGGTGTCGTGCTGGTTAGCGTCGGCGGTATTACCGGGGGGGCCCTCGCACAACCGGTTGTGTCATCTGACCGAACGCTGCCTAATCAGGCACCGCCAAATGGAACGGTTGCTGTCACAGTCGAAACAACTGTCAATGAGACGTTATCCGGACCACTGGTGCTTGAAGAAACGTTCACGCCAGCAGTTGAAAGTGCGAGTTTACAGGCCGTCAATGTTGATGGAACTCAGGAATTTCCAACTGCACAGTCTGCAACAACACAGGGCTTGACAATCCAGTTTGACGAGTCACCTATCGAAGAGGGGGAGACACTCACCGTCCAGTATACTGTGACACTGTCACCGGAGATGTCTAGTGGTGATCAACTCCAGATCACGGGGGATATCAGCACAGCGGAGACAACGTCCCCAGTTGTTGGACAGGAGACTGTCACTGTTTCTGCGGATGCCGAGTCAGGAATCCCAGTCGGATTGCTCGGTGGCGTAGTACTTGTGGTCTTTGTGGCTGTGGTTGTTCTCGCGTACCTCCGCTCGCGGGACGCTGGTCAGGGAACCGCACAGGACCCATTCGAGTAAGCACCCGACACTCGGCGTTGCCTGTCGTATCAGTATCCAATCTCTTCACGAACAGCCTGCACTTTGTCCTCCTCGGCACGGCCATGGACGAGGCCACGGAAATAAAACTCCTTGACTAACCGTTCAACGGCCTCACGATCGTCAAGATCTGTCAGACCAGCCTCCTCAAGCTCGCTGAGTGTTTCACTGATTTCGTCGCTGGTGTATCGCTCCTTGATTATCCCTTCGATTTGAGCCATATACGTCATTACAACGACAGAGACTTGAATTGATCGCCACCCCACATACTCTGTTCCCTGTTGGTATGGCTAGCTTACGGCCGCTAAGCGCACGCGGCTGTGTACGCGTCATGCTGTGAGATCAAGATCAGGAGGCCCCTCAGCGGTCTCAAGCACGGCCTGTCCATCTGCGGTAAGAAGATAGCTGATAGCATGATCATTATCCATCCCACAGGCCTCGCTCATCGGACAAGCCGAACACCCCGTTGTCTCACACCCTATTTCCTGGAGATGCCCGGCACGAACCATTGACTGGATCATTCCACGAACAGCATCCTCGCGGGTATCAAGTTCTGCCGCAATCTCCGGCACCGACCGGTTCCGTGCAATTAGCGCTAATGTCTCTTGATACATGCTCATGATTGTTTCACCGATAAGGATCCAACTACTGGCCAATCAATATCCGGGTACAAAAGCGCCGGAAGCGTTACCGGGAGCAATGCAAGCGAAGGCGGATACGGCGGTCCAAGTGCCACAAGCAACTGACTTGCACTTGCAATCCAGACATCCTCACCACCAGGAAGGGTACCAAGGATTGTCGCCAGGAGTGCATGTCCGGCCACGATCCATAGCATTAGACTTGCCAAGAGAATAACTGCCTGTGCACGCGTCTGCTGTAGATCAGCAAGCACGCCACGGACATAGATCGCACCAGCTGCAGCAACAATCACCCCACGCCATGGGAGATATGTACCCGAAACGGATATCCCAGCGAATGTCCACTCGGTTCCAAGAACGCCGACTGCAAGTTCAATACCGCCAACAAGCAGGAAGACAAGTCCAATAACAAACCAGTAAATCGGTGTCAGTCGCATCTATGCCACCCCCGTCACAATGCCAAAGAGATGGAATAAGCCGCCCCAGACAAACAGTGCAACAACAAGTGTTGCAAGACTGGCGCCAAGTACTCGAATAACGCTTCCGGTTTCACGACCTTCCTTGATCAGCATAGCGAAGGTAGCAACACAGGGGAAATAGATGCTGATCATAATAACCGACATGACCGTCTCATACGCTGTCAACTCAATAGCACTCAATTGAGCGACAGCGAGATCCTTCCGCATAAATCCGGCCACCAGGGCCGGGACGGTATCTCCTGGCACACCAAACCAGGTTGTTAAAACCGGTTGGACGCTTGCTGCAAGCGAGCGCATCAGATCGGTCACATACAGCACGTTAATAACCCCGACACCAGCGAGCACAAATGGAACGCCGGTGGTCAGAAAGCCACGAATCCGGGTGTGAAGGCGGGTTAACAACGGGCCAGCCCGAGGGCGTCGAAGGGGTGGAATATCAACAATAAATTCCGGCGCAGAACCCGGCACAAGTCGGTTGATAACTGCCCCAAAGACAAAGAAGCCGGCAATAAGGTAAAGCAGAATAAATCCGGTATACTGGGGAATCAACGACAGCATCACCCCGAGTTGCGCACCACAGGGAATGAACACCGACAGCAGTGTCATCATGATTAGTCGCTGTTTTTCACCTTCAAGCGATCGGGTTGCCTCAACGCCGGGGACATTACATCCAAAGGACAGCACCATCGGGACGACGGCAAATCCATGCAACCCAATGCGGTGAAAGAACGTATCCAGTAAGACCGCCAGCCGAGGAATATAGCCTGAATCCTCAAGCACTGCCAAAATAAGGTACAAGGCCAGTAGGGCCGGAATCACAACGCCAACGGCAACAAACAGGCCGCTTGTAAGCATCCCAAATGCCTCAAAGCTGTTTGTCGCCACTGGATCACCAACAAGAATAAAGTACAGCCATGTGCCTTCCCCTGGGAACGACGATTGAAGCCAGGGCAGCCAGTACTCATCGAATAGGGGGACAAAGTATCCATCAGTGAGAAAGCCGGCCACAGTGGTGAACACGCCCCAGATACCATAGAGAACAGCAATCGCAAATGGAAATCCGGTCCACGGGGCGATCATCAATCGCCCAAGTTCATCAGCAATGGTCGGATCGGATGGCTCATAATTAACGGCTTGATCCGTAATGGCATCAACGAGATCCCAGCGAGTAGATGGATCAATATCAGTGCTCATGACGGTCACTTCGTGTAATTATGATGTCTGCTGTGCGCGTTTCTGGATTCCATCAATTGAGGGTGTTGTCGCCTCGTCAATGCGGTTTTCCAACTGGGCGATGCCGCGGCCCTCGGTGGCAACCGTTGGGACAACTGGGACAGCAAGAATCTGCTCTAACCGGTCAAGGTCAATATCAATACCATCCTGAAGGGCTTGATCCCACATGTTCAGCGCCACAAGCAGGTCATGTTCCTGCTCAACAAGTTCCAAGAGGAGATGCAGCCCCCGTTCAATACGTGTTGCGTCGATGACCCCAATGATAAGCGCATCCGAAGTTGCTTCTAACAGCTCGACGGTAACTTCCTCAGCTCGATCGCGGGCGTCAAGCGAGAACGTTCCTGGCGTGTCGATGATCATCAATGACCGATCGCCCAGTGTTAGTTTCCCCTCAGTGTAATCCACTGTCGTCCCAGGGTAGTTTGACTCCGTAATCGAAGCCCCAGCCAGTTGATTAAACAGGACGCTTTTCCCAACATTTGGATGCCCGACAAGTAATATCGTTGACGGCTCTGTCATCGGTCAACGGTGATTTCGATGCCCCGGGCACAGCGACGACTAATTGAGGTGACAGACCGGTCAACAGAAACAACAACCGGGCCATCAAATGGCTGTTTTGTCTGGACCTCAAGAGTACGCCCTGGACGAATGCCGCGCGCAATGGCCCGGTCACGGACATGCTCATCAATCTGGGCAACCGTTCCGGACTGGCCGACCTGAAGCTCCGTCGCCGGTCGACAGTCAGGGACCGGTTGCTGATCGGCCCCACTAGAAGTTACCGCCGAAAGAAGTCCATTAAGCAGCATTAGGGTCACCTAATTCAGTCGCATGATCTTTTGGTGTGCCTAAAAAAGATTATGATCGGCGTAGGTTACGGGGCTGTCATCCACGGGAAAGGGGATTATACTGCAAGGGCCCCCCGGGTAATCGACCCAGTAGCGTACTAGCAAAAGGGTTATATCATCATCAGAGCAACGCTAGTACATGTCAAAACGCGAGCAGCGGCACGGTCATGATCGTGGTCGTGGCAAGCGCGCGTGTCGCCATCGTGCTCGGGACGCCAAGGGTCGATTTACCGAGGAAATCACCGA